>JBFJWO010000209.1:0-8508 GCA_041623575.1 Gammaproteobacteria bacterium | reverse complement strand
CGGTTCATGTCGTGGATGTTCCACCCCAGGCGCCCGCCCAGCATCTGGAAGATCAACTGCTTGGCGGCGTTGCGCTGGGCGTCGCTCATGCCGCCCTCTCCGGTGTTCTCGGCGATGCCCGAGAGGCTCGATGCCAGCCCGATCGCGCGCTTGGTGGACGCGCTGAGCGCGCCGTAACTCATCGGCGCGATCATCACCGGCATGCTGAGCTTCAGCGGCCTGGCGCCGTTGAGGCCGCCGATCTCGGTGCGCATCCCGACCTTGGACACCACGTCCGCGTCGCTGCCGGCGTCGTCGAGGTCGCGGCGGAACGCGAGGTCGGCGAGGTGCGGCAGCGGTCGCGCGCCGCCGTAGCCGCGGATGCGGTAGCGGCCGATCTGGGCCTTGATGTACACGTCTTCCTGGATCTTCGGGTTCCAGTAGCCCGTTTTCCCGGAAAAGGTGAAAAACGGGATGCTGCGCATCTGGCGTTCGCTGGTGGCGTAGCGCAGTTTCTTGCCGGCGTTGACGACTTTCTGAAAACCCGCCGGGCACGGCAACTCGTAGCGGTCGAGGAACTCGCGCAGCGAGTCGATCTCCGCGGCCGTGACGTCGCTCAGTACGGCGTCCGAGCCGAGGTCGCCGAGCTTGCCGGCGACGAAGATCTCGCCGCCCGTCATGTCCTCGCCGAGGCGCTCGCCCGAGTCGCCGAGAATGACGATGCGCCCGCCGTACATCATGTAGCCGGCCATGAAGTTGGCGTTGCCCGCACAGCACAGGGTGCCCGCTTTCATCACCTGCCCGGCGCGCGAGCCCATGTTGCCGCGGATCACGATCTCCGCGCCGCGGATGGCGACGCCGGGAATGGCGCCGGCGTTGCCGCCGACCACCACGCTGCCCGAGTACATGTTGTCGCCGAGGCCCCAGCCGACGTTGTGGTCGACGTCGAACCGCGCCTTGTCGGAGAGCCCGGCGCAGAAATAGCCCGCCGAGCCGCGCACCCGTACCCGGACCGGGTGGATCAGGCCGACGCCGATGTGGTGGCGGGCGTCGGGGTTGACGACCTCGATGTCCTCGCCCGCCGCGCCCGCCGCGCGGATGCGCTCGTTGGCCTGGCGAACCGGCAGCTGCGCTAGATCGAGCGTGACCACGTGTCGTAGGTCCCCGGCGGCGGTTCGCGGGTGTCGAGCGCGCGCCCCGGAAACAGCCGGTTCAGCGAGACTTCCTCGGAGGCGATCGCCACCAGGTCGTCGTTCTCGAACATGATCATCGGTTTGGCGGCCAGGCGGTCCTTGGCGTAGCCGATCTCGTCGGCGGTGGAGACCAGGAACGAGAAAGTGCCGTCGAGGTCGTCGATGGAGGTGCCGAGCGCGTCCTTGAGCGCCACCCCCTGCGCCAGCTTGTCGGCCAGGTACACGGCGATCAGCTCACTGTCGTTGTCGGTGGTGAACTCGAAGCCGCGTTGCTCGAGGCGCCGGCGCATCTTCCAGTAGTTGGTGATCTGACCGTTGTGCACGATGGCGATGTCGCCGAAGCCGGTCGCCCAGAACGGGTGCGAGGCCTCCGGCCTGACGTCCGATTCGGTGGCCAGGCGCACGTGCCCGAGGCCGTGCGTGCCGCGGTGGGAGGCGACGTGGTAACGGTCGTCGACGTCGTGCGCGCCGCCCACGTCCTTGACGATCTCGAGGCTGGCACCGATCGAGACGACCTTGGCCGAGTGCTCCATCGCGTAGGCGAAGCGCTGCAGGTCGCCGGTGAAGCGCACCGTGGCCCGGTAGTTGTTGCCGATGACCTCGTCGTCCAGCAACTCGGCCCCCTGGGCGGCCAGCTGCTCGCGCACCTGGGCGGCAGCGACTTTCGCCTCGGCGCCGTCGCCGATGAAGAACCGCACCCGCAGCACCTGCTCGCGCGCGGCGCCGTACAAGGCGAAGCCCGTCGAGTCCGGTCCCCGGTGCTGGCAGCCGTCGAGCATGTCGATCAGGGCCTTGCCGGTGCCCTGCTCGTGCGCCTTCTTGAACATGATGCCGGCGATTCCGCACATGGCGTCTGACCTCGATGGGTGGCGGCCGCAGTGAGATCGTCGAAGCTTAGTGGATCGCCGTCGCGCGATCAACGAAAAGAATATTATTTTCCTGTGAGGAAATATCAGTCGCCCGGCAACGGCAGCGCGGTGGTCGATTTCTTCTGCCGCAGGACGATGGAGGTGTTGGCCGCCTTGACCGCCGACACCTTGAGCAGGCGTTGCATCAGGAAGGCTTCGAGTTCGGCCACGTCGCGCGCCACCACCCGCAGCAGGTAGTCGTGCTCGCCGCTCACCGAGGCGCACTCCAGCACCTGCGGGTCGGCAGCGACGAAAGCGTCGAAGCTCTCGACGCTCTCGGTGTGGTGGTCTTCCAGCGACACGTGCACGTAGGCCGACACCCTGAGACCCAGCTTGTCGGGGTTCAGCAGGGCGGCGTAACGCTCGATGATGCCGCGTTTCTCGAGCTGCTTGACGCGCCGCCAGCAGGGCGCGGCCGACAGTTGCACGCGGCTCGCCAGTTGCTGGTTGGTGGCCCGCCCGTCGCGTTGCAGCACCTCGAGCAGGGCGCGATCGAACTTGTCGAGGCCCGGGTCGTCGGACATTGATATTTCTCAATTAACAAGTAAAGTGAAATATTTTATCAAAAATCACCAAATTTTTCGTAAATAAGAAAACAAATACTCCACCCACTGGCGTACTATTTCAGTCTTGCAACTGCGACCAGTCGCCGCCCTGTGCGGCAGGAAGGCAGCCATGAGCAAATCCACGCGGTACACGGCCCGGACACCGGACGCCGAGGGCCGGATCGAGTACACGAGCGACGAGCACGCCGTGTGGCGCGACCTGCTCGCCGCCCAGCTGCGCCAGGTTCCCCGCTATGCCTGCCCGGAGTACCTCGAGGCCCTGGCGCGCATGGACTTTCCCCGTGAGCGCATTCCCCAGTGTGACGAGGTCTCCGCGGTGCTGGGCCCGGCCACGGGCTGGCGCGTGAGGCCGGTGCCGGCGCTGATCGACTTCGGGCGCTTCTACGCCATGCTCGAGGCACGGGAGTTTCCCGCCGCCTCGTTCATCCGCTCGCGCGAGGACTTCGAGTACCTGCAGGAGCCGGATATCTTTCACGAGTTGTTCGGCCACACGCCGCTGCTGACCGACGCGCGAATCGCGGAGTTCACTCGCGCGATCGGCGCCGCCGGGCTGCGCGCCTCGCCGCGCGACTATTCCTGGCTCGCGCGCCTGTACTGGTTCACGGTGGAGTTCGGCCTGCTGGAAACGCCGCTCGGCGTGCGCGCCTGCGGCGCCGGCCTGGTGTCCTCGATCAGCGAGCTGCACTATGCGATCGACAGCGACGCACCGCAGCGCAAGCCCTTCGACCCGGTCGACGTGCTGCGCACCCCGTACCGCATCGACATCCAGCAGCCGGTCTACTTCGTGCTCGACAGCCTCGATCGGTTGCGGGAACTCGCGCGCACCGACCTGCTCGCACTGGTGGCGGAGGCGCGCGCGCTCGGCCTGCATGCGCCCGCCTACGAGGCGGCCGCCTGACGAGAGACCGGCCGCCGGCCGGGGACAGGTATGGGCGCTTTCGTATAGAGTCCACCGCATGGACGCCCTGACCGACTACATGCGCGAGCTGGTGGCGCTCTACCCGCTCGGGTTCGTCGCCACGACCAACGCCGACGGCACCCCGAACCTCTCGCCCAAGGGCACCTGCCTGGTGCTCGATGCCGGGCACCTGATGTTCGGCGAGATCCGCTCGCCCAATACGCTCCGCAACCTGCAGCGCAACCCGGCGATGGAAATCAACTTCATCGACTTCCTGGCCCGCAAGGGCTTCCGGGCCCGGGGCGAGGCCCGTTTCGTGGCGCGCGGCGAGACCGAGTTCGCGCAGCTTATCCCGCGCTTCGCGCAATGGGGCGAGCTCGCCGAACGCATCAACGGGATCGTCATCCTGGCGGTGCGCGAGGCACGGCTGCTGACCTCGCCCGCCTACGACCTCGGCGCCACCGAGGAGGACCTGCGCGCGCACTGGACCCGACGCTACCTGGGCGAGCCCGGCGGGTCGTGAGTGCGCCGGCGTTACGGGTCGATCGACTGACGCCGGCGATCGGCGCCACGGTCGAGGGCGTCGACCTCGGCACGGGCCTGGACGCCGACACCGCCCAGCGCCTCTACGCGCTGCTGATCGAACACCTGGTGCTGTTCTTCCCCGGCCAGGACCTGGCGCCGGATCGCCAGCTGGCGTTCGCCGGCGCGTTCGGCGAACTCGACCGCCCGCACCACGTCTACCCGGCCGTGCCGGGACACGAGCGCCTGGTGCTGCTGGAGAACGACGCCCGGCGCCCGCCCAACACCGACGTCTGGCACGCCGATCTCACCTTTCGCCAGGAACCGCCGTTCGCCTCGGTGCTGTACGCCCACACCGTGCCCGAGACCGGCGGCGACACGCTGTGGGCGAGCATGTACGCCGCCTACGACGCCCTGCCCGGCGACCTCAAGGCGCACCTCGAGGACCTCTCGGCCGTGCACTCGATGGGGTCGTACTGGAACGAGTTCTACGCCGCCGGCGGCCTCGAGCGCATTCTGCAGGCGCTGCCCGAGATCGGCGCTGCCGTACACCCGGTGATCGCCCGCCACCCCGTCACGAAGCGCCGCCTGTTGTATGTCAACCGCCACTTCACGACCCACCTGCTGGGGCGTTCGAGCGGCGACAGCCAACGCCTGCTGAACTACCTGTTCGATCACCTGCAGCAACCCGACTTCCAGGTGCGCTGGCGCTGGCGGCCCGGGACGCACGCGATGTGGGACAACCGGGTGACCCAGCACTACGCGGTGCCGGACTACCTGCCGCACTACCGGCGCATGCACCGTGCCACCGTCGTCGCCGACCGCCGTACCGGGCAGGCGCAGCCCACGGGGGGTTGAACACGCCGGCGATCTTGGCCGCGCCGGCGGCGATGACCTGACGGCGGCACGGCCGCTCACACCCGCTAGCGCAGCACCGCCCTCGCGATCTCCAGCAGGTCGACCAGGCGCGTGACGTAGTGGTCGCGCGGGGCGAAATGCGCACCCTCGTCGCCGCACAGGTTGTGCTCCAGGGTGTCCAGCAATCGCTGCAGGCGCCGCTCGTGCAGCCCGAAACGGCTCTGCACGGGATCGGCGAGCACGCCGGAGAACGCTGCCACGCTCGCCAGCACCAGCAACAGCCCAAGCGTCGCGCCGATGACCAGCGACAGGGGCGGCTCGGGCGGGAAGACGCCGTACCACAGCCCGCCCAGGGTCGTTCCCAGCGGAAAGCTCGTGATCGCCGCCTGCTGGGCGGCGGCCAGCGCCAGCGCCGGGCCGAGCGAGAGCGCGCCCGGCGTGAGCTGGTGCAGGGTCGCAGCGCCCGCGCCGAGCATCACCACCACGTTGGTGATCTCCGCCGCCGCCGCGCGGGCACCGGTGTACGCGGCGAGTGCCAGGCGCAGGCGTTCGCGCTCGGGGGCGTTCCCGCCCGCCACGTCGTGCAGGCACCCGGCGATCCGCGCCTGCTCGACGATCGCCTCGGCGAGCGCGTCGCGTCGCGAGGCCCGGCCGGGCTGACTGACGGGCAATTCCAGCAACCGCGTGTGAATCAGCCACTCGACCTCGCGCCCCACGTCGGTGTGCAGGAACCACGAGCGCCCGCGCAGGCGCGAGGCCAGCCCCTTCCAGCCGAGCCGGCTGCACAGCGCCCCCAGCAGCATGGCGATCACCGTGGGAACGATCAGCAACACGTTTACCGGGGCGCGCAGCAGGTCCCAGCCGAAAGCGTGGGCGTGCAGCCGTAACGAGGCCCGCAGGCTGAAGGTCTCGGCCACGAACCCGGGCACGCGGCGGCGGCGTTCGGCGATGTAGCGGCGCGCCGCCGCGGTGACGATCTCGCGGGCGGCCGCAGTGTCGCCCGCGCTGTGCATGGCGCGCGACTCAGCCTGCACCCGACGCTCGCGTGTTGATCCTGACTCGCATGGCGGCGCGGATTATCCCGCACCCGCGTTGTGCAATACACCTCGCGGCACGTAACATCGCGCCCGGCGCGCGCCGAATCCCCGCAACACAGGTCCCTATGCAAGACAAAGCCCGACCCGGGCGCAGCCGACGCTGGCTGGCGCTCGCGAGCGCGCTGCTCGCGCTCGCCGTTGCGGCCGGCTACGCCGGCGAGCGGTGGTGGGTGCTGGAACTGTTCGAGCACTTTCGCGTCCAGGGCGCATTCGCCGCGCTGGCGCTGGCACTGTCGGCGGTCCTGCTGGGCGCGCACCGCCTCGCCGTGCTCAACACTGCGTTGGCGGCACTGAGCGCCGCCCCCGTTGCGCTCTACCTCGGCGGCCCGGCGGTGCCGGTCGCCGAGCGCGCGCTCGTGCGGCTGGTCTCGGCCAACATCGACGCCGCCAACACCGACGCGGCCCGTCTGCTCGACCTGCTGCAGGCCGAGGACCCGGACGTGGTGCTCCTGATCGAACTGCGCCCCGCCGTGTACGCGCGCCTCGCACCCGCGCTGGAACGACGCTACCCGCACCGCTACGTGCAGCCGCGGCCCGGCTACTTCGGAATAGGTCTGTTCAGCCGCCTGCCCCTTGCCGGTGCCCGCCACTTTGATCTCGACTACCCCGACGCCCCCGCCATCGCGGCGAGAATCCTCACCGCGCGCGGCGCGCTGACGTTCGTCGGCGTGCACCTCGACTGGCCCGTCACCCCGGCGAGCGTGAGCGGGCGCAATCGACAACTGGCGGCGCTGGGCGCGTACCTGGCGGGGCTGGAAGGGCCGACGGTGCTGGCCGGCGACCTCAACCTCACGCCGTGGCCGGCGCGTTTCGCGCGCCTGCTCGAAACCGCGAACCTGCGCGACCCGGCCCGCCGCCGCCTGCTGCGCAACACCTGGCCTTCGCTGGCGCCGGCGCTCGGCATCGCGATCGATCACTGCCTGGTGACGCCCGGCGTGGCGGTGGCGGGTTTTCGCGTGGGCGCGGCGTTCGGCTCCGATCACCGGCCGCTGATCGTGGACCTCGGCCTGGAGTGAACGCCACGCTCGGCGCCCGGGCGGCGGGCCGCAGGCAAGGTCTGTGCGGACGCGGGCAGGAACCCGCAGCGGCGCTAAGCTAGACATCATGGCCTGACTCCCAAGCGGAGTCAGACTTCAACGAGGGGGAATCAGAGAGGTCTGCCTCCGGTATCGCGGATTGCGCACCGAGATGCGCCGAGCCACATACAGAGCGCCCTGGGCGACTGACTGCAAGTTATCAGCGGACGCAGACCATGGGTAAGGGTAGCAAGTTTTTCGTCGGCCTGGATGTTCACAAGGTATCCATCGCGATCGGTGTCGCCGAGGCCGGTGGCGGCGAGGTGCGCTTTGCGGGCACGGTGGGTGCCACGGCGGGGCGCTACGCAGGTTCTATTTTTAGAGTCCTACGAACGGGCGCCGCGCGAGATCTGGCTCGATCTCGATGCCACGGACGATCCGCTGCACGGTCATCATCGAGGAACTCGCGCGGCGGTCGGTCAGATCCGCGCACGCTGGGCGAAGACACGCATCGTGATCCGTGGCGACTCCGGCTTCTGCCGCGACGCGATCACGAGCTGGTGTGAGGCCAACGCGGTGAGCTACGTGCTGGGCCTGGCGCGCAATCAGCGGCTGTATCGGGCGCTGGGCCGGGAGATGGCCGAGGCGCACGCCGAGCACGAGCACACCGGTGAGCCGGCACGGCGCTTTCGCGACTTTCGCTACCGCACCCGCAAGTCGTGGTCACGCGAACGACGCGTGGTGGGCAAAGCCGAATATCTCCCCGGCAAAGCCAACGGTAGCGAACGGCCGCTCAATCAGCTCGCGATCGAGATCGCCGTTGGCGATCCAGTGGTAGATTGTGCGCCGGCTCACCCCCAGCCGTCGGGCCAGCTCCGCCTTCGGCACCCCTTGTTCCAGGTAATGGCGTAGTAACACTCGTGTCTCCCATCCGTACATCGGCGACTCCGCTAACCGCGTCGTCACCATGGTGAGACGGCGGCTGGCGCCGCCGTCAACGAGTGTGCAATTTTCGTCCGCCGTGCAATTTACGCCCGCCGCCTACACCACCCGACAAATCGGTGAGCGAAGCGGGCTGGTCGCGGCGCGCCAACCCAGGGCTTGCGCCCCCGGGCGAGGGGGCGCTAGCTCGACTGCTGCGCCGTCAAAGATCGTGGCCGTCGCCCAAAGCGCTGGCCATCGGCGTGCGGCGAGCGTACGATTACGCCAGCACGATAATGAGAACGATTCTATGTTGCACTGCAGCTGAACGGCCTGCGGTCTGCGCCGCGGCGTTCCACTTCCCTGCTTCGCCCTACCGCTCTCCGCTCGCCTGCTCGTCTGTCGGCGCCTGCCCCAAAGAAAAGCCAAAGGAGAATAGACATGCCGATTCACAGCACGAGAGCAGGACTGCGGTCGCTGGCAGCGATTGCGGCACTCGGCCTGGCAGCCTGCGGCGGCGGCGGCGGTAACGGCGACGACGACGGCGGGG
>JBFJWO010000208.1:0-8543 GCA_041623575.1 Gammaproteobacteria bacterium | reverse complement strand
CCACCGCCAACTACATCGTCGTCTCCTCGCTTCTGGCCCCGGTCATTGTCCAGCTCGGCACCGAGAGCGGGCTGATCGTGCCGCTGATCGCGGTGCACATGTTCGTGTTCTACTTCGGCATCATGGCCGACGTCACACCGCCGGTCGGATTGGCGTCTTTCGCCGCCGCCGCCATCTCCGGCGGCGATCCGATACGCACCGGTTTCCAGGCGTTCTTCTACAGCCTGCGCACCGCGGCGCTGCCGTTTCTGTTCATCTTCAACACCGACCTGCTGCTGATCGACGTCGACTGGCTGCACGGCATTCTCATCTTCGTGACCGGCACGGTGGCGATGCTGATCTTCGCCGCCGCCACCCAGGGCTACTTCTTCGCCCGCTGCCGGGCCTACGAAGTGGTGGCGCTGCTGTTGATCGCCTTCACCCTGTTCAGGCCGGGCTTCTGGATGGACAAGATCGTCGCCCCGTTCGAGGATCGCCCGCCGAGCGAGCTCTCGCAGATCGCGGGCGTCGCGCCCGCCGGCGAAACGCTGCGCCTCACCATCGACGGCACCGACGCAGTGGGTAACCCACGCACCTTCGTGGCCCTGCTGGCCCTGCCGGAAGGCAGCGACGGCAACGAGCGGATCGCCGCCGCCGGCCTGGAACTGCTCGACCAGGACGGGCAGGTGCTGATCGACAACGTCGCCTTCGGCAGCCCGGCGGAAAAGGCGGGGCTCGAGTTCGACCAGAAGATCACCCGGGTCCGGGTGCCCACCGATCAGCCGGCCAAGGAGTGGATGTGGATACCCGCGCTGGCATTGCTGGCGCTGATCGTGTTCATGCAACGCGGGCGGCGCACGCGCGAGCTCGCCGGCGCCACCACCTGAGAGGCATCGAGCATGTACAAGAAAATCCTGTTACCCGTCGATCTCAACCACCCGAGTTCGTGGAGCAAGGCGTTGCCTACGGCGGCGAGCTGCTGCAAGGCGTTCGGCGCCGAGCTGCACGTGGTGACGGTGCTGCCGGACCTGCACATGCCGCTGGTCGCGTCCTACTTCCCCGCGGACTTCGAGGCCAAGACCCGGGCGGCCACCGAGCGGCATCTGCAGGAATTCATTCACAACCACGTACCCAAGGACGTCAAGGTGACGTACGAGACCGTCGCCGGCGGGACCGTGTACCACAAGATCATCGAAGCGGCGGACGCATCGGGGGCCGACCTCATCGTCATGGCCGCCTACCGCCCCGATCTCAAGGACTACCTGCTCGGGCCGAACTCCGATCGCGTCGTGCGCCACGCCAGGCAGACGGTGATGGTGGTGCGCGAGTAGGCGACGGGCAGCGGCAAGCCCGCGCAGGAGGTCACGATGGTCTTCGGCAGAGCGCTGCGCCCGGCGGTGGCGGGCGCCGCTATCGCGATTGCCTTGCTGCCGCACCTGTGCGGCGCCGACGAATTCGTCACCATCGGCACGGGCGGCGTCACCGGCGTCTACTACCCCACGGGCGGCGCGATCTGCCGGGTGGTCAACAAGGGCCGCGAGCAACACGGCGTGCGTTGCTCGGTGGAATCCACCGGGGGCTCGGCCTACAACATCAAGGCCATTCGCGACGGCGACCTCCACATGGGCGTCGCGCAATCGGACGTGCAGTACAACGCCTACCACGGCAAGGGGCAGTTCGCGCTCGGGGGCGCGTTCGTGCAGCTGCGCGCGCTGTTCTCGGTGCACGCCGAGCCGGTGACCATCATCGCGCGCAGCGACTCCGGCGTCACCCACGTCGACCACCTCGTCGGCAAGCGCGTGAACATAGGCAACCCCGGCTCGGGCCAGCTCGCCACCTGGGAGGTGATGTGGTCGGCGATGGGCCGGCGCAACGAGGACCTCGCGCTGGCTGCGCGGCTGAAGTCTGCCGAGACGCCGCAGGCACTGTGCGACAACGAGATCGACGCGTTCTTCTGGCTGGTCGGCCACCCCAACGGGCTCAGCAAGGAGGCGACCACCGCCTGCGAGGCGGTCATGGTCGAAGTGAGCGGGCCGGCGATCGCCCGCCTGGTCGCGGACAACCCCTATTACCGCTTCGCCACCATTCCGGCCGGGATGTACCGCGGCAACCCGCAGGAAACCCCGACGTTCGGAGTCGGCGCCACCTTCGTCTCCTCCACCCGCATCTCGGCCGACACCGTGTACCACGTGGTGCGCTCGGTGTTCGAGAACTTCGACGATTTCCGCAAGCTGCACCCGGCGTTCAACCACCTGAAACAGCACGAGATGATCAACGACGGGCTGAGCGCCCCGCTGCACGAAGGTGCCGAGCGCTACTACAAGGAGCGCGGCTGGCGGTGACCCCCGGGAACGTGGTCGTAGCGCGATCGCCCAACGGTCGAAGGGCGACATCGCCGCACCGGCGCGCCACGCGGCGCCGCGGATCGCCTGCCAGCGGGTAGCGTCCATCGCGATGCCGTCGCGCCGGCACGACCGGCCGGTCCGCGCCGCGCGCGTGCCCGCTCGGCCAGGCGCAAGCGACCGCTCGTCTCCCCGGTCCCGCGCTGGCCCGGCGGCGCGACCCCTGGCAGCCGTCGCGCGGCGGTAGACACCGGCGATTGCGTTGAGCGACCATGGCCGTCATGCACATCGCGCAGCCACCACCGCAGCCCCGCAAAGGCATCCTGGAGATACGCCCGCACATGGCCGGGCTGCCGGACCTCGACACGCCCGGCATCGTCAAGCTCGCCTCGAACGAAAGCGCGTTCGGTGCGAGCCCGCGGGCGATCGCCGCCGCGGTCCGGGCGGCCGAATCGATGGAGCGCTACGCCGAACAGGGAACCGGCGAATTGCAGGCGGCCATCGGGGCCGCATTCGCGCTCGACCCCGCTCGCATCGTCTGCGGCCCCGGCTCCGACGAACTGCTGACGCGCTTGATGCGCGGCTACCTCGACGCCGGGCAGCAACTCGTCTACAGCCGTCACAGCTATGCCAAGTTCGCCAACTACGCCTGGAGTTGCGGTGCCGAGCCGGTCGCCGCCGCCGACCGCGACTTTAGCGCCGACGTCGATGCGATTCTCGCCTGCGTGACGGATCGCACCCGCATGGTGACGCTCGCCAACCCGTGCAACCCGACCGGCACTCACCTCGGTGAGGTCGAGTTACGCAGGTTACGCGAGGCCTTGCCAGGGGATGTGATCCTCGTCCTCGACGCGGCCTACGCCGAGTACGTCGACGCGCCCGACTACGGCTCGCCGGCGGCACTGGTGGACGCCTTTCCCAACGTGGTCATGACCCGCACCCTGTCGAAGATCTTCGGCCTGGCGGGCGCACGGCTGGGCTGGTTGTACGCCGCCCCGCCGGTGGTGGACGTGATGCGCCGCCTCGGCGCGACCTTTCCGGTGAGCGCCGCGAGCATGGCGGCCGGCATCGCGGCCCTGGCGGACACCGCCCACACGGCACGCGTGCACCGCGAGAACGCCGCACTGCGCGATTCGTTCAGCGCGCGACTGCGCAAGCTCGGCCTGCACGTCTACCCGAGCCAGACGAACTTCGTGCTGGCGCGTTTCGTCGATGCCGAGCGCGCCGCCGGGGCGTACGCTCACCTGCTCGCCGAGGGAATCCTGACCCGTCGCTTCGCCGCGCCGGGGTTCGGCGATTGCGTGCGCATCAGCATAGGCTTGCCCGGGGAGATGCAGCGCTGCGGCGACTGTCTGGAGGAATACCTCGGCGCGTGACACCGGTAGCGCGCGAGGAATGAACGAAACGACACGAGAGCAACGAACGATGAACGAGCAACCACGCTGGATCACGCGGCCGTACGACGGCTATCACCTCAAAGACCTGCCTTCGGCGCCGGACCCGGAACTCACGGCGGTCGGCCCCGGCACGCCCTGCGGCGAGTACCTGCGTCGCTTCTGGCAGCCGGTCGCGATGGCCACGCAACTCGGCGAGCGGCCGCTGGCGATCCGTGCGCTGGGCGAGGACCTGGTGGTCTTTCGCGACCGCTCCGGCGACGTCGGCCTGGTGCACAAGCATTGCGCCCACCGGCGCATGTCGCTCGAGTTCGGCCGCATCGAGGAACACGGCATCCGATGCGCCTATCACGGCTGGCACTACGGCGTCGACGGGCGGATCCTCGAGACGCCGGGCGAACCGCCCGAGAGCGCGATCGGCGAGCGCATCTGTCTCGGCGCCTACCCGACGGTCGAGTTCAAGGGGCTGGTGTTCGCCTACTTCGGCCCGCCCGAGGAGCGACCGGCGTTCTGCCATTTCGACTCTTTCGACATCCCGGGCCACGACATGGTGCCCTACTCCATCCACTCGCCCTGCAACTGGCTGCAGGAGAGCGAGAACTCCATCGACCCCTTCCACAGCGTGTTCCTGCACGGGCGGGTGAACGGCCCGCAGTTCCCCGGTCTCGAGCACTTCGTGGAGCTGCCGGTGGTGGAGTACCTGCAGACCGACTACGGTTTCGTCTATTCGCATGCGCGGCGCGTCGGCGACCTGGTCATGATCCGCTTCCACGATCACCTGACGCCGAACTTCGCGCAGAACGGCGGGATGTTCCAGAAGTTCTCCCGACCGACCTTCTTCGGCCGCCCGAGCCTCACCAAGTGGGTAGTACCGATAGACGACACCAACAGCCGCAAGTTCGGCTGGCGTCATTTCAACGACGCCGACGAGGTCCTGCGCCAGGGCGACAAGAGCAGCGTCGGCTGGGAGAAAGTGGATTTCTACGGGCAGAGCGCACACCGCAGCTACGAGGAGATGCAGGCCAACCCCGGCGACTGGGAAGCGTGGGTCAGCCAGGGTCCCATCAATGTTCACCAGCGCGAGTACCTCGCCACCACGGATCGCGGCGTCGCGATGCTGCGCACGCGACTGCGCAAGCACATCCGCGGACTCGCCAAGGGCAAGCGCCCGCCGCTTCCGGAGGGCTCGCCGCAGCGCCCGGTGCACACCTACGGCGGCGACACCGTGTTGCGCGTTCCCCGACGCAACGAGGACGAGCGCCCGCTGCTCGCCGAGTTGCAGATCAGGGTGCGCGATGTCTACCTCGACGGCGATCGCTTCGAGGGACCCGAGCGCGCGGCCTTCCTGCAGCGGGAACTCGCGGCGCTGTCCGGGTAGGCCATGCAGGTCGAGGCGCTACACCCTCTGTTCGGCGCACGCATCGAGGGCCTCGATGTCCGCGCGATGGACGAGGCGCAGTTCGAGGAGCTGCTGGCGCTCTACTACCGCTATTCGCTCATCGTCCTGAGTCGCCAGGCGCTCGCGCCCTACGACCAGGCATGCCTGGCCCACCGCCTGGGACGCCCGAAGATCGAGACCCGCAAGCAGTTCAACCTGCGCGAGCACCCCGAGGTGTCGCTGATCGGTAACGCGCGCGACGACGAGGGGCAGCGGATCGCGTTCTTCAACCGCACCGGCCTGCAGTGGCATACCGACGGCACGGCGGCCTGTCACGTCAACGCGGCCACGCTGCTGTACGCCGTGGAGGTTCCGTGGCGAGGCGGCGACACCCTGTTCTGCAGCACGGCCAGTGCCTACGAGTCGCTGCCCGATACGCTACGCGAACAGGCCCGGGAGCTGCGCCTGCAGTGCAGCTTCCACGCCCACAACGATCGCATCCTCGCCGACGACCCCGATTCCCACACGGCCCTGGACGAGGCCGAGCGTGCGGCGCTGCCGCCCGTCTGGCACGACGTCGTTCAGACACATCCGGTCACCGGGCGCGCGGTTCTCTATCTCAACGCCGACCCGCTGGAGATCGCCGGCGCCAGCGACGGCCCGGCGCTGCTCGCACGACTGTTCGCGCATTGCACCGCGCCCGAGCGGGTCTACCGGCATCGGTGGCAGGCCGGCGATCTCGCGATCTGGGACAACCACCCGACCTTGCACAGCCCGACCGACACGACCGACTACGCCGACGACCGACGCCTCCTGCACCGCTCGTTCGTCTACACGCTGCCCACCGCGCGCCCGATCCCCAACCTCGACGAGCTGAACGCCCTGTTCATGCCCGACACCTAGCGTGGCCGGCGATCGCGCGCCGGACCGCCCGGACCGGGCGCGAATTGACTTCGCCCCGGGCTTGTCTCCTAATGGCCGCGACCAGCGAACCACGACTCGCGAGGACACCGCCATGCCTACAGGTCCCACCCGCTGGGGGCGCGCGTGCGTCGCCCGTGCCGCACTGATGCTGGCGCTGCTGAGCCTGGCGCCGATCACGAGCGTTGCGGCCGGCACCTTCCGCTGGGCGGGCAACACCGACCCCACGACCCTCGATCCGCACGCCACCAACACCGCCCCCGTGCTCGGGTTTCTCAACAACGTCTACGAAGGCCTGGTGCGGCGCGGCAAGGACATGAGCATCGAGCCGGCGCTTGCCACGCACTGGGAAGCGCTCGGCAAGGACGGCTGGCGTTTCACCTTGCGCAAAGGTGTGCGTTTCCACGGCGGCCAGGCGTTCGACGCCGACGACGTGCTGTTCTCCTACCAGCGCGCAAGCGCCGAGGGTTCAGACGTACGCTCGTGGTTCGCGCCGGTGAGCGAGGTGCGGGTGATCGACGCGCACACGATCGACTTCCTGACCAACGCGCCGAACCCGCTGTTCCCGGACAGCATCGCGAATTTCATGATCCTCGATCGCGGCTGGGCCGAGGCCAACGCCGCCACGCGCCCCTCGCGCGACACGGGGAACCACGCCACCCTGAACGAGAACGGCACCGGCGCGTTTCGCGTGGTCGAGCGCGCCCCCGGCATCCGCACCGTGCTGCGGCCTTTCGACGGCTGGTGGGGAAACGCCGAGCACAATCTCACCGAAGCGGTGTTCACGCCGATCGACAACCCCGCGACCCTGGTCGCCGCGCTGCTGTCCGGGGCGATGGACTTCGTCGAGCCCATCCCCTTGCAGGACGTGGCGCGCGTCGCGGCAACGCCGGGGCTGAGCGTGCACCAGGGCATCGAGGCGCGGGTCATCATGTTCGGCTTCGCACACCGGGCCGAGCGTTTACGTTACTCGGCGTTCACCGGCCCGAACCCGCTGCGCGACCGCCGCGTGCGCCAGGCGATCTACCAGGCGATCGACGTCGAGGCGCTGATCGGCAAGATCATGCGCGGCAACGCCCAGCCCGCCGGCCTGCTCATCGCGCCCGGAATCCGCGGCTTCGAGCCCGCCGACAACACACGCCTGCCGTATGACCCGGCCACGGCCCGCAAGCTGCTGGCCGAGGCCGGTCACGGCAACGGATTCGCACTCGGGCTGGCCTGCCCGAACGACCGCTACATCAACGACGAGGCGATCTGCACCGCGGCGGTGTCGATGCTGGCGCGCGTGGGGCTCGAGGCCCGCCTGCACGCGATGCCCGTACGCGGCTACTGGGGCGAGTTGCGGGCCGGAAATTTCGACATGTACCTGCTCGGCTGGTCACCCGGGACGTTCGACGCCGAGCACCCGATCCGCTTCCTGGTGCACACCCCCGACCCGGAGAAGAAGCTCGGCAGCTGGAATTTCGGCGGGTTTTCGCACGCGCGCATCGACGCGCTGCTGCCGCAGATCCAGGTGGAGCTCGACGACCGGCGTCGCCAGGCGATGATCGACGAGGTGCACGCCATCATGCGCGAGGAAGTCGCGTACGTGCCGTTGCACGTGCAACCGCTGGTCTGGGGCTCGCGCGACAACGTGACACTGACGCAGCGCGCCGACAATTTCCTGATCCTGCGCTGGGTGCGGATGAACTGAGTGAGGATGCGGCGCAACCGCGCCCCGCGGCTCACAGGCCGCGCGTCGCCGCACCCTTGAGTTCGACGGTATTGCCTTCGGGGTCGGTGAGGTACACCGACGGGCCGAAACCCTCTGCCCCGTAGACCTCCTGGACCTCGCTGCAGGTCACGCCGCGCCCGCGCAGCCAGGCGACCAGCGCCTCGCCCGCGAACGGGTCGATGCGCAGGCAGAAGTGGTCGAGGTTCCTGCCGCCCTGGCCGGCGCCGGGCGGCGGCGGTCCACCTGCGGCGCCGAGCTTGCCGGTCGCAGCGACGATGTCGATCAGCACCGCGCCCGCACGCAACTGCACCAGGCCGACGTCGAGTTCGCGCTCGACGACGCAACCGAGTGTCTCGACGTAGAACGCCACCAGCGCCGGCGCATCGCGGGCGCGCAAAACCACGTGGTCGAGGTTCCTGACGGTGAACGGGGGCATGCTCAGCCGAGCTCGGCGAGCGCGCGCTCGGCCAGCGGTCCGCCCCATTCCTGGACGAAATGGCCCGCCTCGGGCAGCTCCAGCGGCGGCGGACAGTTGCGGATGATGGCGTGCAGGTGACGCATCACCGGGGCGCCGAGCACCGGGTCCTGGAGGCCGATGGCCATCAGGCTGCGGCCCTGCCAGCGGCTGCGCCACCACTCGCGCGCCTCGCGCGCCAGGGCAGCCCCGGGTGCGTCCGGCGTCTGCGGCAACAACTCCGGGAAACGCCGTACGCCGGCCTTGAACCGCACGTCCGGAAACGGCGCCGCGTAGGCCGCCGCCTCGCTTGCGCTCAACATCGGAACCGCGCGCTGCATGAGCGCGGCGACGTCGAGAT
>JBFJWO010000207.1:0-8552 GCA_041623575.1 Gammaproteobacteria bacterium | reverse complement strand
GCCGGGGGGGCGGCACGCGCCAGGAACTCCTCCAGGTGGGCCAGCAGCACGGCGCGACCACCCTCGCTGGCGGTGGCCGCGATGTGGTCCCCGCCCTCGATGATCCACAAGGCCTTGGGTTCGCGGGCGGCGGCGAACAGCCGCAGCGCGTGGTGCGGCGGAACGATCCGGTCCTCGCTTCCGTGCACGATCAGCAGCGGCACGGGCGCGATGCGCGACACCGCCGGCAGGGGGCTGGCGCCGTTCGGGACCAGCGCGGCCAGCGGATACTGCAGCGGCCAGGTCAGCCACAGGCCCGCGAACTTCTCCCGGGCGATGGCGCGGTAGTCGGCAAAACTGCTCTCCACCACCAGCGCGACCGGCGCCGGGCACGGCTGCTCTTCGGCCAGCGCGCGGATGGCCAGCGCCCCGCCGAGGCTCTGGCCGAAGACGATCAACGGCAACCCGCGCGTTTCGGCAAGGCTGCGCACCTGGCGCAACGCCGCCCGGGTATCGGCCAGCGCACCGTCGATGTCCGGTTCGCCCTGCGAGCGGCCGTAACCGCGATAGTCGTAGGTGAGCACGTTGAACCCCAGCGGCGGCAACCAGTGCACGGAGCCGAGGTGCGTGCTCACGTTGCCGGCGTTGCCGTGCGCGAAGAGCACCGTGGCCCGGGCCGGGTCGGCGGGCAGGAACCAGCCGTGCAGGTTCACGCCGTCGGGCGCCTCGAACGAGACGTCGCGGTAGTCCAGTCCGGCGGCCGCCGGCGTCAGGCGGTGCCCGGCGGTGGGGTAGAAGAACCAGCTGCCGCACCCGGACAGGCCGAGCAGCGCCAGCGCGATCGCCAGGCGCCTCAGAAAAACTGCCGCCATGCCAGTAGTGCCTCGCCGTGGTCGGTGCCGGGCACGCGCTCGGCCCGGGCGGCCAGGCCCAGTTGCTGATGGCTCCCGAGGGTGCGGCGCAGTTCGAAACGTGCCTCCGTGCGCTCGAAGGCACCGCCCGAACGGTAGTCGAGCACCCCGGCGGACAGGGCGAGCCCCCAACCCGGCGCCGGCGACCACAGCGCGCCGGCACGCAGGCCCGGGCCCAGAGCCCGGTCGCCCGCCAGCGCCTCCCCTGCCTCGGCGGCAAGCACGGCGAAGGTGTAGAGCATCAGGCGCTCGGCGGGTTCCCAGGCCAGGCCGGCGCCACCCTCCAGTTGCCACAGCAGCGCGGGCCGCTCTGTGCCCGGGACCAGTGCCCGCTGCCAGCCGGTACGCAACTGCCAGGAGATCGGCCGCAGCAGCCGCGTGCGAGGCGCCAGCGAGACGATGTCCAGCACGGTCAGCGCGTGGGTCTCGACCCGCCCGGCGGCCGGCAGCAGGCGCAGCGTCAGGTCCAGGAAGTTTATCTGCGCGCCCCGTTTGTAACCCTCGCCGGGGTCGAGCAACTCGTGGTAGGCGGGTCGCAGGCGCAACGACCGAAAGTCGGCCTCACTGCTGCGGCCGAGACCGAGCGACAACATGGCGCTGCCGTGACCCAGGTCCGGGCGCCCGGTGGCGTGGCCGGCGTCCGCCGGCGGGTCGGCGTCCCCGCCGGCGGCCTTCGCGCGCAACAACTCGGCCAGGCGTTCGCGGCGCGCGGGGTCCGCGCCGCGGGCGGCCAGGTGTCGGTAGTACGCGTAGTCGTAGGCCAGCGCGAGCACCGCGGTGCGTTCGGCGTCGCCGAGTCGCGCCAGCTGCGCCTCGAGATCGTCGGGGGATTCGCCCAGCGCGCGCGCCAGTTCGACATGCGCCGGGCGAAGGCGCGACGCGCGCTCCGCCAGGCGGGTGCCGGCCGCCGGGCGAAACCGCGCCTCCACCAGCACCCCCGCGCGGGCCAGCGCGCGCAGGGTCTCCGAGGGAATCACCCAGGCGTCGAACTGCTCGGCGAGTCCGAGGTCGGGACGCGCGACGTCGAGCAGTGTCAGCAACTGGTAGGCGCAGTTGTCGGAGAAGAAATAGTAATCGAAGCGCACCCCGCGCAGCTCCCACAGGTGCTCGACGGCACGCCGCACTTCCGCGGCATCGAGCGCCAGGCGAAACTCCCAGATATCGCGATCCTGCAGATCGGAGTACTCGCGCACTTTGTCGTAGTACGGCCCGATCGAAAAATAGCCGCCGTAACCGCCCGCGACGCCCTTGATCATGAACAGGGCCCCACCGTCGCCTTCGGTGTCCGCGCCGTAGTTGATGGCGTAGGCCAGCAAGCGGCTGTCCTCGTCCTGGCCGTGCGCATCGACCCGCAACAGGGTCTGGCCGAACATCGATGCGGGGTTGTTGAGGTAGGCGGTCGGGAACACCAGGGTCATCGCCCGCGGGTCGATCCGGGCGTACCAGGCGGCGAAGCGCGGGCAGTCGATCGGGGCGAGGCGGGCGGGATCGATCTGCAGGCGTGCTACCAGCCATCGGTAGCGCGCGACGAACGCGCACTGCGCGGGCTCCTCACGACGGGCCGGCGGATCGGCGGAGAAGAAAGCCGCCAGGGTCGCGTCAAGCTCCGCGCGCGGGTCGCGCTCGCCGTTCGGGCTGAGGAAAAAGCGCCGGTCGGTGACCTCGCTTCGGGCGCCGCTCGCGCCGCTCCGGTAATGCAGCAAGGCGCGCCACTGGGGGTGGTTTGCGAGTCCGTCGTGCGCGGCCCGCTCGATGAGCAACGCCAGGTATGACGGGTCGCCCGCGGCGGCCATCGGCGTGGCCGCCGCGGCGAGCAGTAGGACCGCGGCAAGAACTCGCCGCGGGATCGCGCGCTGCCGCGGCGGCACGCGCGAGGGGGCGGTCAGGTGCCGACGTAGCGCGACAGGGTCGCGTCCTCGGCCATGACCATGTAGAGCCCGTCGAGCAATTCCCCGGCGCTCACGTCGGGTGAGGTGACGATACGCTCGAAGTTGACGCGCACGGTGCTGAAAAACGGCGCGCGGTCGCGCTCTTCGATGTTCAGCAGCACCGCCAGCGACTCGAGGGTCTCTCCGCCGCCGCCCGCCATGTCGCCGGCCAGCCGGTCGAGGTTGGCCGCGACGAACACGGGCACGCGCTGTGAAGCGACCACCGTGCCGTCGGAATCGCAACCGAGCGTGCCCGAGGTGATGCCGAAGGTCTGGTTGCCCAGGGTGCCGTTGGTGGTCACCGCGAGTACCTGCGGCGCCACGCCCGACTGGCCGTCGAAAAGTTTCGACCCAAGCCCGCAGCCGACGCTGTTGGGCGGGTTGGCGTGGCCGGCCAGCGGCGCGACGAGCGCGGCCGCGGCCAAGGTCAACACTACGTTCTTCATCTTCGTCTCCCTGACTTGGTTGCCCGCGGTTTGCGGGTCGCGCCAGAGTATAGACTCAACGAAGCTCTACGTCGCCGACACCGGGGCTTCACACTACCCGCAGGCGAAACCGATGATCTGGCAGTACGACATCCAGGGCGAGAAGCTGGCCAACGGCCGGCTGTTCGCCGACATGGAACTCGACGGCAAGGCGGGGTTTGCCGACGGCATCCGTTGCGACGAGGACGGTAACCTCTGGGCCAGCGCCGGCTGGGTCGGTGACGGCTAGGACGGCGTGCACGTGTTCGCCCCCGACGGGGAGCGCATCGGCCAGATCCTGCTGCCCGAAATCTGCTCCAACGTGTGTTTCGGCGGCACCAAGCGCAACCGCCTGTTCATGACCGCCAGCCAGTCGCTCTACGCGGTGTACGTGGAGACGGTGGGCGCGCACATCCCCTGAGCGCGCGGGCGGCTCGTACGACCGGAGGTCGGAGACCGCCGCGGTCTCCGACCTCCGGACACGGCCCCAGAGCGGTGCCCGCCTTCAGGCCGCCGCGCGCACGCGTTCGTTGCTGAGGATCCAGTACAACCCGAGGCGCGAAACGGTCTCGGCGAACTCGTGCGCGTTCACCGGTTTTCGCACGTAGCTGTTGGCGCCGCGCTGGTAGCACATCAGGACGTCGTTCTGCTCGTCCGAGGAGGTCAGCACGACCACCGGCAGGTGGCGGGTCAGCGATTCCGAGCGCAGGCGCGCGAGTACGCCGAAACCGTCGATCTTCGGCAGCTTGAGGTCCAGCAGCACCAGCGCCGGCAGGTCGGTCGCATCGCGATCCTCGAAGCTGCCGGTCGCGTACAGGTATTGCAGCGCCTCGTGGCCGTCGCGGACGACGACGATGTCGTCCGAGGCGCCGCTGCTTCGCAGCGCGCGCACGGTCAGCGCCTCGTCCATGGGATTGTCCTCGACGAGCAGGATGCGTCGTGACGGCATTGGTGTTCCTCCGCGGGATTCGTCGCCCCGATCTTGTGTGATGTTGTGATGCACCTTGCAGTGCGGGGTGTCGGGCGGGCCGCTGTGCGATGTGGCCTCGCAAACGGGCGCGGATATTACCGGCGTGCGCCGCGCTGTGCAAGTCTCGTAACAGTGCTGTACAAGATCATGCGTGGCGCAGGTACCGGCACGGCTCTGCATCGGGCCGCCGCAGCCGGGACTACCGCGCGTTGTCAGGCCATGTCGCCGAGCGCGGCCGGCGGCCCGCGTTCGCCGTGCTCGCGCCCCGCGCGCGGCAGTGCGATGGCGAAGCGTGCGCCGCGCCCGGGCGATCCCTCTGCTTCGATGCGACCGCCGTGACGCTCGACGATCCTCGCCACCGTAGCCAGCCCGATGCCGGTCCCTTCGAACTCGTGCTCGCCATGCAGCCGCTGGAACGGTTGAAACAGCTTGTCGGCGAAGGCCGGGTCGAAGCCGGCACCGTTGTCCTCGATCGCGATCACGTCGTAGGCGCCCTCGGTGTAGCCGCTCAGGCGGATGGTGGCGTGCGTCCTGTGCTGCGTGTACTTCCAGGCGTTGTGCAGCAGGTTCGCGAACGCCACCCGCAGCAGCCTCGGGTCGCCGGCGACGCTCAGGTCGGCGGGGATCTCGATGCTGACGGCGCGCCCGCTGTGTTCCTCGCGCAGGCGGCGCACGACGGCCGCTGCCAGTTCCGAGACGTCGACCTCCTCGCGGTGCAGTTCACCGCGCGTGCTGCGCGCGAGTTGCAACAGCCCGTCGAGCATCCGCGACATGTCGCGACTGCCTTTCTGGATGAAGCCGAGGTAGGTCCGGGCCTGCTCGTCGAGGCTCTCGCCGCAGTCCTCGAGCAACGCCTGGCTGAACCCGTCGAGGGCGCGCAGCGGCGCGCGCAGGTCGTGCGAGGCGGTGTACGAGAAGGCCTCGAGCTCGCGGTTGGCGGCGAGCAACTCGGCGGTACGTTCGCGCACCCGCTGCTCGAGGCCCTCGTTGAGCCGCCGCAGTTCGGCTTCGCCGCGCTTGCGCGCGGAGATGTCGAGGTTGATGGTGCCGACACCGATCACCTGCCCGCGGGCGTCGCGCACCGGGAACTTGGTGATCGCGATCCACAGCCGCGCCCCGCTGCGCGTGGTGAGACGCGCCTCGCCGGTCAGTGGCACGCCGCCCGCGATCACTTCGCGGTCCATTTCGCGGTAGGTGTCGGCTTCGGCGCGCGGGAAGAAGTCGTGCGCGCAGCGACCGAGCGTTTCCTGCGCCGAGTGTCCGTACCATTCCTCGAAGCGGCGGTTGACGAGCGTGTAGCGGCTGTCGCGGTCCTTGAGGAAGATCGCCGCCGGGGCGTTCTCCAGGAAGCCGCGAAACCGCCCTTCGCTCTCGCGCAACGCGCCCAGCGCTTGCGTGCGCTGGGCGACGCGCTGCTCCAGGTCGCGGTAGAGGTCCTGCACGCGTCGCAGCATGGCATCGAGGGCGCCGGCGAGGGCGCCGATCTCGTTGTCGGCGCGAACGTCTATGTGCATGCCCTGCAGCGTGTCGGCGGACGTGGTCGCGCGCGCCTGCGCCGCCAGCTCGACGATCGGGCGCGTGATGCGGCGCGCGATCCACGATGCCACGAGGAACACCACCAGCACGGCGATCGATCCGCCGACCACGCTCATCGCGGTCAGCTCGCCGAGCGGCGCCAGGGCGGCGCTGCGCTCGCGGCCGAGCACGAGGGTCAGGTCCGGCAGCGTGACGAGCGGGGCGGCCGCGGTCAGGAACCTTTCGGGGATCGGCGCCGGCGCGCCGCGGTGGGCGAGGGACTCCTCCCCCGAGCGCAGGGCCGCGAAGTCCGATGCGGCGAGCGCCCCGACACGCTCTCCGAGGAGCGCCGCGAGTTCGACCCGCGCCACCAGGGCACCGCGTGGGCCGTCGGC
Organism: Gammaproteobacteria bacterium; assembly: GCA_041623575.1. Lineage (GTDB taxonomy): Bacteria > Pseudomonadota > Gammaproteobacteria > JAHELT01 > JAHELT01 > JAHELT01. The sequence goes on along the minus strand of JBFJWO010000207.1, from coordinate 2,390 downwards.
GCCCGGCGAGACCACCGGCTGGATGATCTCCAGGCGCGCCGGGTCGGCGCCGTGCACCCGGGTCCGGGGCGCGTCCGACTCGCCGGGATTCGCCATGCCGCCGGTCGTGAGCAACGCCCCGTTCGTCGCGCTGCGACCGCCGGTGAGCGCCCTGCCCTCGGCGTCCACGAGTATCAGCGCAACGGCCAGATCACCCGCTACCCGCACGCGCTCGAGGAACGATTCGAGGTGGGCCTTACGCAAGTCGGCATCGACCAGCGCTTCGGCGAACAGCGGCGTGCGGGCGAGTGAGGCGACGTTCCCGCTCACGCGCACGATCGCGTCGTCGAGACGTTCGCCGAGCCGGTGTTGCTCCGCGCGCAGTTGCGCGGCGATGTCCGTGTGCAGGTGATTGCGGGCAACCACGTAGGCCAGGGTGCCGGTCGCCAGCACCGCCACCATCGCAAGGCCCGCCGACCACAAGGCGAACTCGCGGGTCAGGCTCGGCCCGCTCTGCGTGGTGGGCATCGGCCCGCGCGGCGCAGGGTCGTTCATCGCGGCGCGATCCCGACGGCCTGCGGCCGACGCCTACCGGGGGCACCGGCGCCGGCGCAAACGGGCGTCGCAAGCGCGTGGGCCGCCGCTGGCATCCCGGAGGCCGCGCCCGCGTTGGTTCGTGACATACGCATGAATCAGGGCGTCGAACCGTGCAATTAGCGCACAAACCGGCGGGCAGGTACAGGCCCGGCACGACGGCGCCCGGCGGGCGCAACGCCCGGTCGAGCTACGCCGGGCGGGCGCCATGCCCTACAATCGGCCCGCATCGGCCTCGTGCGTCGAACGCCTGGATCGGGCCAGGCCGTCACGTCCGGCCCCGGGAGAACGCCATGTATGACCTGGTCGTCGAGGATGCATTGCTGGTCGACGGCACGGGCGCGCCCGCCCGACGGGGCGCGCTGGCCGTCGACGGCGCCGAGATCGTCGCCATCGGCGCACCCGGCGAACTGGGCGCGGCCCGCGAACGGGTCGACGCCGGTGGACGCATGCTGATGCCCGGGATCATCGACAGCCACACCCACTACGACGCGCAGGTCACCTGGGACCCGCAGCTGCGCCCGTCCTCCACGCTCGGCGTGACGAGCGTGATCATCGGTAACTGCGGGTTCACCATCGCACCGTGCGCGCCGGCGCAGCGTGAGCTGACGTTGCGCAACCTGACCCAGGTCGAAGGCATGTCCATCGACGTGTTGCGTGCCGGTATCGAGTGGGACTTCGAAACCTTTCCGCAATACCTCGATGCGCTCGATGCACGCGGTTGCATGCTCAACGTGGCGGCGTTCCTCGGCCACTCGTCGCTGCGGACCTGGGTGATGGGCGATGCCGCCCTCGAGCGCGCGGCGAACGAAGCGGAGACCGCGGCCATGGCGAACCTCGTCGAGGAGGCCATGCACGCGGGTGCGGTAGGGTTCGCCACCAGCACGGCGCCGCAGCACAACGGCTACGGCGGCGTACCCATGCCGTCGCGGCTGGCCGGCGACGACGAGTTCCGGGCACTGTTGACAGCGCTCGGCAGGAGCGGTCGGGGGGTGTTCATGCTCACGCGCGGCGCGCGCACGAGCATTGCCTTCCTCGAAGAGCTCGCCGCGCTCAGCGCGCGCCCGGTGATGATCGCGGCGTTGTTGCACAACCCGCGCGTACCCGACGCAGTGTTCGATACCCTGGCTCAGATCGCGGCCGCCAACGAACGCGGGCGGGCCTTGTACGGACAGGTGTCGTGCTGCCCGCTGAGCATGGAGTTCACGTTGCGCTCGGCCTACCCGTTCGAGGGGCTGGAGGCGTGGAAACCGGCGATGCAGGCGAGCGGCGCGGAACTCGAAGCCCTGCTTCGCGACCCGGCTTTTCGAGCCGGCGTGCGCGAGGAACTCGCCACGCCCGCGGCGGTACGCCTTTTCAACGGCGAATGGGACAAGCTGCGCGTGCTCGAGGCGGCGCGCGCGGACAACGCCGCCCTGGAAGGCCGCACGCTCGCCGAACTTGCCGCCGAGCGCGGCTCGGACCCGCTCGACTGCCTGCTGGACCTGGCGGGGGGCGAGAGCCTGGAGACGATGTTTCTCGCCCAGTTGATGAACGCCGACGAGCAGGCCGTCGCCCGCCTGCTGCGCCATCCCAACGCCTCCATCGCGTTGTCTGACGCCGGCGCGCACCTGACGTTCTTCTGCGACGCGGGGTTCGGCCTGCACCTGCTCGGACACTGGTGCCGCGACCGCGGTCTGCTCGACCTGGAGCAGGCCGTGTGGCAACTCACCGGCCGCCCCGCGGCTATTTTCGGGTTGCGCGACCGCGGCACGCTGCGTCCCGGCCATCGCGCCGACCTGCTGCTGGTGGATCCGGCGACGGTGGGCCGCGGTCCG
>JBFJWO010000206.1:0-8564 GCA_041623575.1 Gammaproteobacteria bacterium | reverse complement strand
GTGGCGTGCTCGATGGCCGCGGGGGCGCTTGCCGAGGTGCTCGGCGGCACCCCCGAGCAGGTGGAGAACGCCGCCGAGATCGGCATGGAGCACAACCTCGGGCTGACCTGCGACCCGGTCGGCGGCCTGGTGCAGGTGCCGTGCATCGAGCGCAACGCAATGGGCGCGGTGAAGGCGATCAACGCGGCGCGCATGGCGCTGAGAGGCGACGGCAAGCACTTCGTCTCGCTCGACAAGGTGATCAAGACCATGCGCGAGACGGGCGCCGACATGAAGACCAAGTACAAGGAAACCGCGCGCGGCGGGCTGGCGGTGAACGTGATCGAGTGCTAGTGCGAGCAGTGCAAGCAGGCGGGTTTCCATGGGCAGGATCGATTTCGACCCGGCGGCGCCGCGGTGCGGGAACCGTGGCGGCGGGAACCCTCCTCTGTACACACGCACCCTCCGTGCCGTGTCCGGTCTAGCCCCGTGAAATACTCGCTGCTCAGCCTGGCCCGCAACGCGCTCAGCTTCCACGAGAAGTGGCCGAGCGCGTGGCGCAGCCCGCAGCCGCAGCGCGAGTACGACGTGATCGTGGTCGGCGGCGGCGGCCACGGGCTGGCGAGCGCGTACTACCTCGCCAGGGAGCACGGCATCCGGCGGGTGGCGGTGCTGGAGAAGGGCTGGATCGGCGGCGGCAACACCGGGCGCAACACCACTATCGTGCGCTCCAACTACCTGTGGGACGAGGCCGCGGCACTCTACGAGAAGTCGCTGCAACTGTGGGAGGGCCTGTCGCAGGCGCTGAACTACAACGTCATGTTCAGCCAGCGCGGCGTCTACAACCTCGGCCACTCGCTGCAGGACATGCGCGACATCGCCCGGCGCGTCAACGCCAACCGGCTGAACGGGATCGACGGCGAGTTGCTCGACGCACGCCAGGTCCGCGAGCGCATCCCGATCATGGCCATCGACGGGCGCTACCCGGTGCTCGGTGCCTCGTTTCAACCGCGCGGCGGCGTGGCCCGGCACGACGCGGTCGCCTGGGGCTTCGCGCGCGCCGCCGACGCGCTGGGCGTCGACATCATCCAGGAATGCGAGGTGACGGGCATCCGCCGCAAGGCCGGCGCCGTGACCGGCGTGGACACGACCCGCGGGTTCATCGCCGCGCCCAGGGTGGGCGTGGTGGCGGCCGGTCACAGCAGCGTGCTCGCCGACATGGCCGGCCTGCGCCTGCCGATAGAGAGCCACCCGCTGCAGGCCCTGGTCTCCGAGCCGCTGAAGCCGGTGCTGGACACGGTGGTGATGTCCAACGCCGTGCACGGCTACATCAGCCAGTCGGACAAGGGCGAGCTGGTCGTCGGCTCCGGCATCGATGCCTTCACGGGCTACGCCCAGCGCGGCAGCTTCTCCATCATCGAGGGCAACCTGGCGGCGATCGTGGAGCTGTTCCCGATCTTCAGCCGCGTGCGCATGCTGCGCCAGTGGGGCGGCATCGTCGACGTCTGTCCCGACGCCTGCCCGATCATCGGCAAGACGCCCGTGAAGGGGCTCTATTTCAACTGCGGCTGGGGCACCGGTGGCTTCAAGGCCACGCCGGGCTCGGGCTGGGTGTTCGCCCATACCCTGGCCCGCGACGAGCCGCATCCGCTGAACGCTCCGTTCGGCCTCGCGCGTTTCGAGACCGGTGCCCTGATCGACGAGCACGGCGCCGCCGGCGTGGCCCACTAGGGGCGCAACGATGCTGCAGATCGACTGCCCCTGGTGCGGCCCGCGCGATCAGTCCGAGTTCGGTTTCGGCGGCGAGGCACACATAGTGCGCCCCGCCGACCCCGACGCGCTGTCCGACGCGGAATGGGCGGACTACCTGTTCATGCGCAAGAACACGCGGGGCCCGCACGCCGAGCAGTGGTGTCACAGCGCCGGCTGCCGGCGCTGGTTCAACGTGCTGCGCGATACCCTGACTTACCGCATCCTCGCCGTCTATCGCGTCGGCGAGCCACCCCCGGAGCCCGGACATGCAGACTGAGCGTCTGCCGCGCGGCGGGCGAATCGAGCGCGAGCAGCCGCTGCGCTTCAGGTTCAACGGCCGCGCCTACCAGGGGTACCGGGGCGACACGCTGGCCTCCGCGCTGCTCGCCAACGGTGTGCGCCTCGTCGGGCGCAGCTTCAAGTACCACCGCCCCCGCGGCCTGCTCGCCTGCGGCGCGGAGGAGCCGAACGCCATCGTGCAGGTCGGTACCGGCGCCGCCTCGCTGCCGAACCAGCGCGCCACCCAGACCGAGCTCTACGAGGGGCTGAGCGCGGCGAGTGTCAACGCCTGGCCCGGCCCCGGGTTCGACGTCGGTGCGCTCAACAGCGCCATCGCCCGGCTGCTGCCCGCGGGTTTCTACTACAAGACCTTCATGTGGCCGGCCGGCCTGTGGGCGCACTACGAGCGATTCATCCGCCGCGCGGCCGGGCTCGGCCGCGCCCCCGACGCGCCGGACCCGGACTACTACGAGAAGACCAACCGCCATTGCGACGTCCTGGTCGTCGGGGCCGGCCCGGCCGGGGTGGCCGCCGCGCTCGCCGCCGGGCGCAGCGGTGCGCGCGTGATCCTGGTGGACGAGCAGCTCGAACCCGGCGGCAGCCTGCTCTACCGCGACGCGCTGATCGGTGCGCGCACCGGCCAGCAGTGGCTGGCGCGCTCGCTGGCCGCGCTCGCGGCGATGCCGGAGGTCACCGTGTTGCCGCGCACCACGGCGTTCGGCTACTACGCCCACAACTGGCTGGCGCTGCTCGAGCGGGTGAACGACCATGACCCGCGCCCGGGTGCCGCCCCGCGCCAGCGCCTGTGGCGGGTGCGCGCGCGCCGGGTCGTGTTGTGCACCGGTGCCATCGAGCGCCCGCTGGTGTTCTGCAACAACGACCGCCCGGGGGTGATGACAGCTTCGGCCGTGTCGCAGTACGTGCGCCGCTACGCAGTCCGTCCCGGCCGGCGCGCGGTGGTGTTCACCACCAACGATTCGGCGTACCGGTGTGCGCTCGACCTGCAGCAGGCGGGGGTCGCGGTGGCCGCCGTGGTCGACACGCGCGAGCAACCGGGCGGCGGTGCCTATGCCGAGGTGGCTGCGCAGCAGGGCATCGAGATCCACCACGGCGCGGTGGTGCACGACGTGCTGGGCGCGCGCCGGGTGCGAGGCGTGCGGGTCGCCGGGTTGCACCGCGACGGCACCGCGCTGCGCGGGCCGTCGCGAACGCTCGAGTGCGATCTCGTCGCCATGTCGGGCGGCTGGAGCCCGACGGTTCACCTGCACGCCCAGTCCGGCGCGCGGGCGCGCTTCGACGCCCGGCTCGGTTGTTTCGTGCCCGGCGAGCCGGTGCAGGCGGAGCGCTCCGCCGGCGCCTGCAACGGCAGCTTCGAGTTGCAGGAGTGCCTCGACGAGGGTGCTCGGGCCGGCGCGGAAGCCGCCCGTGCCAGCGGCTTCAAGGCGCCCCGCAGGCCCGAGTACAAGACGCCTCGCCTGCCGGTCGTGGCGGCGCGTCACCTGTGGTGCGTGCCGGCCCGCCAGCCGGTGTCACGCGCACCGAAACAGTTCGTCGACTATCAGAACGACACCAGCGCCGCCGACCTGCACCTGGCGGTGCGCGAGGGTTACCGTTCCATCGAGCACGTCAAGCGCTACACGGCGCTCGGTTTCGGCACCGACCAGGGCAAGCTGGGCAACGTCAACGGCATGGCCATCGTGGCCGCCGCCCGCGGCGAGCAGACGGCCGGACCGGGCACCACCACGTTTCGCCCGGCCTACACGCCGGTGACCTTCGGCGCCATCGCCGGGCGCGAGATCGGCGAACGTTTCGAGCCGGTGCGCAAGAGCGCGATGCACGAGTGGCACGTCGAGCAAGGCGCCGCGTTCGAGGACGTCGGTCAGTGGAAGCGTCCCTGGTACTACCCGCGCCCCGGCGAGGACTTGCAACGCGCCGTGCGCCGCGAGTGCCTGGCGGTACGCCAGTCGGTCGGTCTGATGGATGCCTCGACCCTCGGCAAGATCGACGTGCGCGGGCCGGACGCGGCCGCCTTCCTGAACCGTGTCTACACCAACGCCTGGGACACCCTGGCGGTCGGCCGCTGCCGCTACGGCCTGATGCTGGGCGAGGACGGCATGGTCATGGACGACGGCGTCAGCGCCCGCCTCGCCGCGGATCGCTTCTACATGACCACCACCACCGGCGGCGCCGCGCGCGTGCTGGGCTGGATGGAGCGCTGGCTGCAGACCGAATGGCCGCACCTGCGGGTGCACCTGACGTCGCTGACCGACCAGTGGGCGACGCTCGGCGTGGCCGGGCCGCGCAGTCGCGAGGTGGCGGCGCGCGTGTGCGAGGGTATCGACTTCGACCCCGCTGCCTTCCCCTTCATGAGTTTTCGCGAGGGTCTCGCCGCCGGCGTGCCGGCGCGGGTGTTCCGGATCAGCTTCAGCGGCGAACTCGCCTACGAGATCAACGTGCCGGCCAACGCCGGGCGCCACGTCTGGGAGGCCGTCATGGCGGCCGGCAGGGACTTCGACATCACCCCCTACGGCACCGAGGCCATGCACGTGCTGCGGGCCGAGAAAGGTTTCGTCATCGTCGGCCAGGACACCGACGGGTCGCAGACCCCGCACGACCTGGGGCTCGAGTGGCTGCTGTCGAAGAGCAAGGACTTCCTCGGCCGGCGTTCCCTGGCGCGCGCCGACTGCGTGCGTCCCGGGCGCAAGCAGCTGGTGGGCCTGGCGACGGAGCGGCCCGAAGACGTGCTGCCCGAAGGCGCGCAACTGGTCGACGACCCGGCGCTGCCGGCACCAGTGCCGATGGTGGGGCACGTCAGTTCGAGCTACTTCAGCGCGACGCTGGAGCGTTCGATCGCGCTGGCGCTGGTCGCCGACGGCCGGCGGCGACTCGGCGAGACCGTGCATGCACCGCTGGCGGACGGGCGCACCCTGCGGGCCACCCTCACCAGCCCCGTGTTCTACGACCCGCAAGGGGAGCGCCAGCGTGGCTGAGCGCCTGCAAAGCCCGCTCGCCGGTCTCCCCGAGTGGCCGTTCCGCGGCCGCGATATCGCGCTCTCGGAACTGGCCCTGCAGGGCCACCTCAACCTGCGCGGAGACCCGGCGGGCGAAGGTTTCACCGACGCCGTGGCGCAGGCGCTGGGCCATCCGCTGCCGCTCGAGCCCAACACGGTCAGCGACCCCGCCCCGCCGTGCGCCTGCTGGCTCGGACCGGACGAGTGGCTGCTGCGCCTCGCGGAGGAAGCGTCGGCCGGGCGGGTCGCCGCGGCGCTCGAGGTGACGCTGGACGGGCGGGTGTTCGCGGTAAGCGACCTGTCCAGCGCCCAGACGGTGTTGCGCCTGAGCGGGATCCGTGCGCTCGAGATCCTCGCCAAGGGGTGCACGCTCGACCTGCACCCGCGCGTCTTCGGTCCCGGGCAGTGCGCGCAGACCAATCTCGCGCAGGCACCGGCCACGCTGGTACCGGTGGTCGCGGGCGAGGTCTACGAAGTGATCGTGCGGCGCAGTTTCGCCGATTATCTGGGCCGCTGGCTGCTGGACGCCAGCCGCTGAGCGCGGCCGGGCGCCTCGCCAGCGCGCCGCAGCCGCTATAATCGGCGCCGTTTTGGCTGTGCGGAGCCCCGGCTCGAGCGTGTTCATCCCAGACCTTTGGTACTTCGCCATGCCCGCCGGGCGGCTCAAGGCCGGGCGCCTGGTGGCGATGACGCTGCTCGACGAACCGGTGGTCTTCGGGCGCGACCGCGATGGCGCGCCGTTCGCGCTGCGCGACGTGTGTCCCCACCGCGGCATGCCGTTGTCTTTCGGACGACTGGACGCGCGTGGCGTCAGCTGCTGCTACCACGGCTGGTGCTTCGACGCCGAGGGCCGCTGCGTGGACATCCCCTGCCTGGCTGAGGCCGAGCGCTTCGACACCACGCGCATCCGCGTGCGCACGTTCCCGTGCCGCGAGGAGCAGGGCAACGTGTGGGTCTTCATGGGCGAGCCCACGCCCGACTCGCCCGGCATTCCGCGCCTGCCTGCGGTGGCCGAGCGTGCGCCTTCGGTGAGCCTCAGCATGACGCTGGAGTGCGACATCGATTTCGCCGCGCTGGGGCTGATCGATCCGGCGCATACGCCGTACGTGCACCACTCGCCGATCTGGCGTTCCCCGGGCGCACGCAGGGAGAAGACCAAGCACTTCGTGCCGCAGGGCATGGGGTTCGTAATGGCTCGCCACCGCGCCTCGGCGAACTCGACGGCCTACAAGCTGCTGGGCGCGGCGCCCGAGGTCGAGATCGATTTCCAGTTGCCGGGGGTGCGCATCGAGCATATCGTGGCCGGGCGCAACGAGTTCTGCGGGCTGACGGTGGTGACGCCGCTCAGCGCCGAGCGCACCCGGATCGATCACCTGATGTACTGGAACATGCCATGGCTCACAGCACTGCGCCCCCTGGTGTGGTTGATTACGCGCTATTTTCTCAACCAGGACCGGGTGGCGACGGTGAAACTGAGCCGCGGCGTCGGGCACAACCCGCGTCCGATGTTCGTGCGCGAGCCCGACGCGCAGGCCAAGTGGTACTTCAACCTGAAACAGGCCTACGAGCAGGCGCTCGCCGAAGGTCGCCCGTTCGTGAACCCGCTGAGCGAGCAGACGTTGCACTGGCGAACCTGAGCCGCCGCACCGGCGGCGCGACGCCCTGGGAGTCACCGTGGAAATCGTGATCGTCAATGTCCTCAAGTCGCTGCTGTTGCCGCCGGGGCTCAGCGTAACGCTGGCGTTGCTGGCGCTGCTGGCCGTGTGGCGCTGGCGTGGCTTCGCCCGCGCCTGCGTGATCCTGGCGCTGGCGAGTCTCGCGCTGTTCAGCCTGCCGGTGGTCGCCAACCTGCTGAGCGCGACCCTGGAGCCGGAGGAGATCGTCACGCCCGAGACCGAACTCGGCGACTACTGGCAGGCGATCGTGGTGCTGGGCGGCGGGATCGCCGGCCAGGTCAGCGAGTACGGCGAGGAGATTCCGACCGCGCGCAGCCTCGAGCGCCTGCGCTTCGCGGCACGCCTGCATCGCCAGAGCGGGTTGCCCCTGGTGATCAGCGGCGGGCGCGTGTTCGGCGAGGGGGCGAGCGAGGCGCAGCTGCTGGACGGGGTGCTCGAACGCGACTTCGGTCTGAAAGCCCGCTGGCTGGAGACCGAAAGCCGCAACACGGCCGAGAACGCCCGCTTCACGCGCACGTTGCTGGCCGCGCACCGGATCGAGCGGGTCCTTCTGGTCACGCACGCCAATCACATACGCCGCGCCGCGCAGGCGTTCAAGGCCCAGGGGCTCGCGGTGCTGCCCGCCCCGACCCTGGTCGGCGCGCCGGGCGGCAACGCGAGCGACGGCCCGTGGCGGGACTGGTTGCCGGCGGCCTGGGCGCTCAGCGCCAGCCGCGACGCGCTGCACGAGCACGCCGGCTACCTGTGGTACCGGTTACGTTACTGAGCCGCGTCAATCGTGCCGCGTGGCGACCTGCTGGCCGCGCGGCTGCAAAGGCAGCACCAGCAGGCCACCCAGGCCGGTGTGCTCGCGGATCGAGCTAAGCCCGATGCGCATGTCCGTGTGCCCGTCTTTCGGCTGCGGCCGGTAGGTGCCGAACAGCCGGTCCCACCACGGGATGTTGAACCCGTAGTTGCTGTTGGTCTCCGCGACGTAGGTGGAGTGATGGACCCGGTGCATGTCGGGTGTCACCACCAGCCAGCGCAGGCGGCGGTCGACGCCCGCGGCGAGTCGGATGTTGGCGTGATTGAACAGGGCGGTGCCGTTGAGGGCGATCTCGAACGCCAGCACCGCGAGCACCGGGGCGCCCAGCGCGGCGATCGCGGCGAACTTGATGAGCATCGACAGGACGATCTCCACCGGGTGGAAACGCACTCCGGTGGTCAGGTCGAAACCGAGGTCGGCGTGGTGCACTTTGTGCAGGCGCCACAGAACCGGTACGGCGTGGAAGAGTCGGTGCTGGAAGTAGATGAGCAGGTCGAGCGCCAGGAAGGCCAGTACCACCTCGACCCAGGCCGGCCAGCCCAGCGCGTTCAGCACCCCGTAGCCGCGGGCCTCGACCAGCAGTGCAATCCCCACCCCCGCCAGCGGGAACAGCAGGCGCAGGACCAGCACGTCCACGGCGAACAGCCCCAGGTTGGTGGACCAGCGCCGGCGGCGCGGCAGGGCCGGCGCGCGCCGTGGCGCCAGCACTTCCCAAAGGGCGAACGTGGCGAACAGCGCGCCGAACACGCCGAGGCGGACGTACGGTTCGGACTGGGCGAGCCATGCGGGCATGGGCGCTAGTGTAGCCCGACGCGGGTCGACGCGGTGGCTGGCGGGCGCCCCTGGCAGCGACGGCCGGAACGTTCGGCGGGGCCGTCCCAAAGGTGCCCGCGACCCGGGCCACGGGCTGAAGCGTTCGGCGGAGGGTCCGAGAGGTGTCCGCTTCCCGGGCGACGGGCTGAAGCGTTCGGCGGAGGGTCCGAGAGGTGTCCGCTTCCCGGGCGACGGGCTGAAGCGTTCGGCGGAGGGTCCGAGAGGTGTCCGCTTCCCGGGCGACGGGCT
>JBFJWO010000205.1:0-8596 GCA_041623575.1 Gammaproteobacteria bacterium | reverse complement strand
AGGATCACATCGCGCCCTGGAAATCGACCTACGCGGCCACCCAGCTGTACGCCGGCCCGGTGCGATTCGTGCTCGGTGGCTCCGGGCACATCGCCGGCGTGATCAACCCGCCCGCGGCCAACAAGTACGCCTACCAGACCAGCACCGCCAACCCGCCCGATCCCGAGCAGTGGCTGCGCTCGTCCAGCACCCACGAAGGCTCCTGGTGGAGCGACTGGAACAAGTGGGTCGCGCGCTACAACGGCGGCAAGCAGGTCGGCGCGCGCCAGCCGGGCGACGGCGAACTGGCGGTTCTCGAAGACGCGCCGGGCAGCTACGTCAAAGGCCGCGCGTAGCGGCCGCTGCCCCGCCCGGGGACCGGAACCGCTGCGCCCCGGTGCACGAAGACGGGCTTGCGGGCGAAGCGCTCTCAGCCGCCGGTGACGGCGGCCGTCCAGTTCTCGTAGAGCCGCCGCGAGACCGCGTTGAAATCCTCCATGTGCGAAGCCAGCCGCTGCTCGAGGTCGCCGAGTGCGCCGGCCCCGAGCGTCGACTCGAGCGAGCGACGGTAGGCCGGCACTTCGGCCCAGTCGCTCACGGTCGACGGCGTCAGCTCCACATGGAACTGGACGCTGAAGGCGCGATCCCCGACGCTCATGGCCTGCACCGCGCAGGCCGGCGATTCCATCAGCACCCGCGCCGAATCGGGCACACGGGTGACCTCCGCGCCGTGCCACTGCAACGCCGTCAACGTTTGCGGCAACCCGCGCAGGAACGGTGACTCCCGCGCCTCGGGCGTCGCGCTGACCGTCATCACGCCCACCTCGGGCTCACCGGGTGCGACCTCGCCGCCGAGCGCGTCGGCCAGCAACTGGTGCCCGAGGCACAAGCCGAAGAAGGGCAGGCCACGATCGATCACCGCTTCGCGGATGGCACGCTTTTCGTCCGCCAGCCACGGGTGCTCCGCTTCCTGCCAGGTGTCCATCGGCCCGCCCATCACCCACAGCGCCGAGTAGCCGGAGAGGTCCGGGATCGGCTCCCCCGCATCGAGTTCGACTGCCTGCCACCCGATGCCGTCGGCCGCCAGGAACTCGCGGAAGATCCCCGGGTGTTCGCAGGCGACGTGCTGGAACACCAGCAGCGGGCGCTCGCCCAGGGCGGCGGTCATCGCTGCCGCGATCGGGGGCGCCGGCGCGCTGCAGCGGCGCGCGCGAGCGCGCCGAGCGGGTGGCTACTTGACGAGGGTGGCGGCACTGGCGGCGCGACCGAAATCGGTGTGGTAGACGTAGAACGGCTCGTCGAACTCGTGCACGGTGTAGATGCCGAGCTTGAAATACGGGCCGTAGACATCGGCCTTGTATCCGATCGGGCCGCGGTAGTCGGTCACCTGCCTGCCGTTGATCCACACCTGCGCCAGGCCGTCGTCGCCCGGCGACCACTTCACGCGGTAGCGCATGTCGAGCCACTCGCCGCGGGGGAAGTCGCGCGTCTCGTAGACGAACAGCCCGTCACCGTGTTCGCCCTGGGCGGCAAAGACGGCGTCGTTCCACAAGGTGAGGCGCAACGAACCGTCGACCAGTCGTAACGCCAGTTGCGGGCGCTGCGCGGGCTGCCCCTTGACCTTGCGGTCGTGCCATTGCGCGAGCACCACGGAGTGGCGGCGGTGAAAGGGAAAGTCGCGCGGGATCAGCGTACGGAAGCGGTACCACACTTCCTCGCCCGGCGCGGCGATGTAGGGGTCGCGCAACTCCGCGCGATAGCCGTCGGAGACCTTGCGATCGTCGGGTCTGATCTCGAAGCGCGCCGCGTTGACGCCCTCGACGTCGACGAACGCGAGTGAGTGCGGTGCGATGATCCGCTTCTTGCTCCACACGCTCGCGTCGCCCCCGGCGAGACTCCCCGGCGGTCGCAGATCGGCGTTACGCAGGTTCTCGAACTCGGAAGCGCCGGCCACCGCGGCCAGCAGCACCACGCCCGTGCACAGGAACGCAGCTCGAAGTCGCCAATTCATCGTCGGGATCCTCCCACGGGGCGCGGACCGGTCGCCGCGTTCGGCGCATCATATCAACTGTTTTCCAGTTCCTCGACGGTGCGCGGCCAGTTGGCTTTCAGCAGGCGCGACAGCGAACGGTCCGCCAGCACTCGCCCGCCGGTCTGGCACTGCGCGCAGTAGTTGCTCTCGTTCTCGGCGTAGACGATGCGTTGCACCGGCTTGCCGCACACCCGGCAGGGCTGGCGGTAACGCCCGTGCACGGCCATCTCCGGGTGAAAGGCGCTCAGCTTGTCCGGAAACCCTTCGCCGACCTCGGCGCGGCGGCGTTGCACCCAGCCGCCGAGCGTGGCGCGGGCCGCCTCGAACAGCCGCCGCCACTCGTCGTCCTCGAGGTTGCGGGTCTGCTTGAACGGCGACAGGCGCGCGGCGAACAGGATCTCGTCGGAGTACGCGTTACCCACGCCGCTCACGATGCCGGGCGAGGTGAGCGCACGTTTCAGGGTGTGATTGTCGCGCGCCAACACCGCCTTGAAGGTGGCGAGGTCGGTGTCCAGCACTTCCAGCCCGCCGCGCTCGAAGCTCGCCAGGGCCGCTCGCTCGGCGACCACGTGCAACGAGGCCCGACGTTTCTTTCCCGCCTCGCTCAGCACCAGCGAGCCGGCGGCGAAGTCGAACGCCGCCAGCGTGTTGCGCGCGGCGACGCTGCTGCCCGCCTTGCGCCAGCGCAGGCGCCCGGCGATCATCAGGTGCAGCACCAGCGCGTGATCGTTGTCGAAAATCATCGCGATGCGCTTGCCGATCCTCAGCACCTCGGTCATCCGCCGCCCCTCGACGCTGGACGGGGGCGGTTGCACGCTGCGCAGCAGGAAGGGGCTCGCCAGGCGCACGCGCTCGATGACCTCGCCGCCGAGCATGGCGTTCAGCCGCTCGACGTAGACCTCGACGTCGGGCAACTCCGGCATCGGCGCGCAACGCCGCTCAGCCGCGACGCCAGCGCGGCTCGCGTTTCTCGATGAACGCGTCTATGCCCTCGGTGGTGTCCTCGGCCAGCATGTTGCAGGCCATCACCTCCGCGGCGTAGTCGTAGGCCTCGTCGAGGTTCTTTTCGAGCTGCGCCTGGAACATGCGCTTGCCGGTCGCGACCGCGACCGCGGGCTTGTCGAGGATGCTCTCGGTGTAATGCGCGAGCGCGGCGTCGAGCGCGTCCGGCGCCACTACGCGGTTGACGAGCCCGTAGGCCTGCGCGCGAGCGGCATCGATCAGCTCGCCCGTGATGAGCATCTCGAACGCCGGCTTGCGCAGCACGTTGCGGCTGAGCGCCACGCTCGGGGTCGCGCAGAACAGGCCCAGGTTGACGCCGGAGACGGCGAAACGGGCGTCCGTGCTCGCCACCGCGAGGTCGCAGGTCGCCACCAGCTGGCATCCCGCCGCCGTCGCGACGCCCTGCACCCGGGCGATCACCGGTTGCGGCAGGCGCACGATGCTCTTCATCATCGTGCCGCAGCGGCGGAACAGGGCCCGGTAGTAGTCGGCGTCCGGCCTGGCGCGCATCTGCTTGAGATCGTGCCCGGCGCAGAACGCCCGGCCACGCGCGGCAATCACCACCACACGCACGGACGGGTCCTCGGCGATGCGCTCGAGCTCGCCCTGCAGGCACTCGAGCATTTCCTCCGACAGCGAATTGAACTGCCGCGGGCGATTCAACGTGAGCGTGGTCACGCCGCCGGCATCCTCGCGCAGCAGTATTTCGTCCCCGACAGCCTGTTGCGGTAAAGTACCCATTCACGGTGCTCCTCTGCGCCGTGCGGCGGCGCCCGACGCGACCTATTTTGGAGCCTCGGCGCCCGGCGTGCAAAAAAAACGCGACCGCCGCCAGCGAGCCGGCCATGAACGAGGCACAGATCAGCCGCACCCAGTTCGAAGAGATCGCGCGCCAGCGGGTGCCGTTCATCGGCCAGCTCGGTGTGCACGTGGACGATCTGAGCTACGGGGCGGTGACCCTGCGCATGCCCTTCCAGGACGATTTCCTCAGACCGGGCGGCACCATCGCCGGCCCGGTGATGATGGGACTCGCCGATCTGGCCATGTACGCGGTGGTGTTGAGCATGATCGGCCCGGTGGAGCTGGCGGTGACCACCAACCTCAACATCAACTTCCTGCGTCGCCCGGCGCCCGGCGACATTCTGGCCGCGGGGCGCATCCTCAAGCTCGGCAAGCGCCTTGCGGTCGGCGAAGTCACCGTGTTCCGCGACGGCGACGCCGACCCCGTGGCCCACGTCACCAGCACCTATTCGATCCCACCCCGGAAGGAGGACGCGTGAGCAACGCCCGATTCAGCAATATCTCGGCGTGCGTGTTCGACGCCTACGGCACGCTGTTCGACGTCCACTCGGCGGTCGCCCGCCACGACGACGTGATGGGCAACATCGGCGACCGCGTCTCGCAGATATGGCGTACCAAGCAGCTCGAGTACACCTGGCTGCGCAGCCTCATGCGCACGCACGCGGACTTCTGGCAGGTCACGGGCGAGGCGCTCGACTACGCGCTCGACGCCTTCGACATCGGCGACCAGGCGCTGCGCGAGAACCTGATGCAGGCCTATCTCAGCCTCGATGCCTACCCGGAGGTGGCCGAGGTGCTCGGCAAGCTGAAGGACCACGGCATGCGCCTCGCCATCCTCTCCAACGGGGCGCCGGCGATGCTCGACTCGGCGGTGCGCAGCGCCGGCCTCGACGGGGTGCTCGACGAAGTCCTGTCGGTGGAGGACGTCGGCATCTTCAAACCCGATCCCGGCGTGTATCAGCTCGCGGTGGAACGCCTCGGCGTGGCCGCGTCGGCGATCAGTTTCCAGTCCTCCAACGCGTGGGACGCGGTCGGCGCGGCGCACTTCGGCTTCCAGGTGGCCTGGGTCAACCGTTTCGCGCAACCGCGCGAGAACCTGCCCGCGCAGCCGCAGGCCGAGTTGCGGACCCTGCAGGAACTGCCCGCGCTGCTGGGGATGGAGTGAACGGTTGGGAGGCTGTTGAAAAACGGCGTTATTCGACCGCCTTCCAGGCGGCACAGGGATGTGCCGCCATTTCGTCGACGACTGCAGTGCGTTGAAACGCAAGCAAGTCGACAATCGCATTCTCGACGCAGACGCGTCGAAAAAGACACAGGGTGTGCTTTGTCGACATGCCCCTGGCAGCCCGCTAGGGGTGCCCGGGTGCTCGCGGTCCGACCACACGCATCAGCGGTGCACCGGCGCGCAGCAACCGCCGCAGGAACTCGCGCGTAGCGCTCGCCTGCGGCGAGCCGTCCCACAGCCAGCGGCCGAACGTCAGCAGGAAAGTCGTGGTCAGCGCGGTCTCCTCGACGATGCGCTGCAACCCGGTGGCCTCGAGGGCGGCCGCTTCGCGAATCCACTGCACGGTGCGGCTGATGCGCATCACACCGAGTGCCTGCAGGTGGACGTGGCCGGGCTCGAACTTGTAAGCCAGCATCTCGCGCGTCACACGCCGGTGCGGCGCGAGCGCCTCGAGCCAGCTCAGCACGACGCGCTCGATGCGCTCCTCGGGGGCCATGGCGGCCACGTCCCCGGCTGCCGACGCGCCCAGCATGGCGCGGTCGGCCCGGTCGAACCAGGCTTCGACCAGGTCGTCCTTCTGGGCGTAGTGCGCGTGTACGTCGGCCAGCGCGACGCCCGACTCCGCGGCGACGGCGCGCAGGCTGACATCTTCCCAGGAGCCCGCTTCGGCCAATGCCAGCGCAGCGTCCAGGATACGCTCGGGAACGGTCCTGCGTTTCGCCACCGGGTAGCCACCTCGCGAGCGGGCAATGGCGCTACTTTAGTACAGCGCTTGCCCCGCCGTACACAGCCCCTGGCCAGCGCCCGGGCAGGGACTATACTCAGGGGGTCGTTTAACGCTTACACCAGCAGTCCGCCGACGCCGGGCGGCGGCGGACCGGGAGGATCGGCCCATGGCCATCGCAGCAGCACTGGAAGATCACCTCAGCCGGCTGAACGTCGCCTTCGACATCGTCCACCACGGCTACGCGCCGTCCAGCGCGCACGCTGCCGCCGCGGCCCACGTGCCGGGCGATCAACTGGCCAAGTCGGTGCTCCTCGAAGACGAGGACGGCTACCTGATGGCCGTGGTACCGGCCACCCACCGGGTCGACATCGGGCGCCTCGGGCGCGAACTGCACCGCCGCCTGGGACTCGCCACCGACGAGGAGGTGTGCCAGGTGTTCAACGACTGCGACCCGGGCGCGGTACCGCCGGTGGGCGCCGCCTACGGCATCGAAACAGTGCTCGACGACAGCCTGTGCGAGCAGCCCGACATCTACTTCGAGGCCGGCGACCACCAGGACCTGATCCACGTCAGCGGCGAGCAGTTCGCCGAACTGATGCAGGGCGCCCGACACGCCCGCTTCAGTCACCACCTCTGAGCCGGCGGCGTTCACTCACGCTGCGCGAGCACGCGATCGAGGATCGCGTCGGGTTCCCGCAGCCCCTCGCTGTCCTGCACGTCGCGGCAGCGCGCGAGGATGTCGGAGAATTCGCGCCCCGGCCGCAGGCCGCGCGCGATGAGGTGGCGCCCGAGCACCACGTCGCGCGGCGCCCGGTCGGCGACGGCCAGTCGCCCCGCCTCGGCCAGGAAGCGATCGCCGGCCGGGAATTCCCCGCGCAGGGCCTCCGGCGTGGTCCGACCGAGATGGTCGGCGCGCGCCACGCGAGCCAGTAGTTCCATGCTCACGCCCGCCGCCCCCAGCCGTCGGGCGAGGCGTCCGTAGGCGCGGGGGCCGGCCCCGCCGCGCGCGAACTGCGCCGGCGCGAGATGATGCCGGACCAGCGCCGTGACCCGTCGCACCAACGCGTTGGATACCCGCAGGCGCCCCAGCAGGGCGAGGGCGGGCGCCACCCCTGCGACGTCGTGTCCCGGGCAGCGCACGCGCCCCTCCTCGCGCACGGTGCAGGAGGGTTTACCCAGATCGTGACACAGGGCAGCGGTCATCAACGCGAGGTCGTCGGCGTCTTCGCGACGCAGTCGCGCGGCGGCATCCACGACCATCAGGGTGTGTACCCAGACATCACCCTCGGGGTGCCACTGCGGGTCCTGCTCGACGCCGATCAGCGCCTGCAGCTCGGGAAAGAACCGCAGCAGCCCGGTGTCGGCCAGGAACGCGAACCCCGGCGACGGTCGCGCGGCCTTCGTCAGCAGCTTGCGCAGCTCCTCCCAGATCCGCTCCCCGGGCAACTCCCCGAGGTCCAGCCCGGCGCACAGTGCGCGAAGCTGCGCATCCGGCGTCATCTCGAGGCGTGCTGCGAACTGCGCCACCCGCACGGCGCGCAACGGGTCCTCGCCGAAACGCCCGGGATCGGTCGCGCGCAGCACCCGGTTCGCGAGGTCGGCGCGCCCGCCGAACGGGTCCTCGACCGCACCGCTCGACGGGTCCAGGCCCATACTGTTGATGGTCAGGTCGCGGCGGCGCGCGGCGGCGGCGAAGTCGAGCGTCGGGTCCACCGCCACGTCGAACCCCCGGTGTCCCGGGCCGACCTTGGAATCGACGCGCGGCAGCGAGAAGTCGACGTCGAGGCCCTTCACGCGCAGCACCCCGAAAGCGCGCCCGACGGCGACCACGTCGCCGAACCGCGCCAGCACGGCTTCCAGTTCCGCGAGCGTCAACCCGAACACCTCGACGTCGACGTCCTTGGACTCGATGCCGAGCAGCAGGTCACGCACGTACCCGCCGACGACCAGCGCCCGCCCGCCGCGCTCGGCGAGCGCCCGGGCGATCGCCACGATCGCCGGCGGCAGCTTGTTGAGGCTGGCGTCCGTCACGCGGCTAGTCTAGTGGCTTGTAAGCACTGATTGGGTACCGCAGAGTAAGGGATTCGGATTCGAGTGCAAGGCGCGCCGACGAGCAATAGCCTGCCCTTTTGCGAGGAGGCGCAACGCCGCAATCGGTTTCGAGGTGCTTGCTCTGCGTATCGGACCAGGTGTTACAGGCCACCCGTTCAGGCCCCGCGCCGGCAGCGAGCAGCGACGGCGCAACACCACGAAAAACATCGACACCGCCGCGGCCCGCGTGGTATCAAGCCGGCCGCGTTCCGCCAACGGGTGCCGGGTAAGTGAAAGCTGCCGTCTGTTACGAGTTCGGGAAGCCACTGGTCGTCGAGGAGTTGCACCTCGACCCGCCGCAGGCGGGCGAAGTGCGGGTGAAGCTGGCCGCCTGCGCGATCTGCCACAGCGACATCCACTACATGGACGGCGCCTGGGGCGGTCGCCTGCCGGCCGTCTACGGGCACGAGGCTGCCGGGGTAGTCGTCGCGCTCGGCGACGGGGTGGCAGACCTCACCGCCGGCGACCACGTGGTCGTCACCCTGTTGCGCGCCTGCGGGCGGTGTTTCTACTGCCAGCAGGGCGAGCAGGCGCAGTGCGAGGCCACCTTCCCGATCGACCGGCAAGGGCGGCTGAGAAAAGCCGACGGCACCGAGGTACTGCAGGGGCTTCGCACCGGGGCCTTCGCCGAGGAAGTCGTGGTACACCACTCGCAGGTCGCGCCGCTGCCGGAGTCGGTGCCGCTCGCGAGCGCCTCGCTGCTGGCCTGCGGGGTCATCACGGGTCTCGGCGCCGTCGT
>JBFJWO010000204.1:0-8689 GCA_041623575.1 Gammaproteobacteria bacterium | reverse complement strand
CGATGGCGGCACGCGACTGATCACCCGTGCCCCCGACCTGCGCCAGGCGCAGCATACCTCCGACATCCCCGACATCCGCGTGTGGTCCGACGCCGACGGGGCCAACCCGGCGCTGGCCCTGCGCGACCTGCTGGAGGAGGCGGGGCTGCGCGGGCAGCGGCTCGGCATCGAGTTCGACGCCTACGGACTGACCGCCTTCAACTGGCGCCGGGTCGAGCAGGCGCTCGCGGGGTTCTGCGAGCTGGAGGACGCATCGGACCTGGTCTCGCGGCTGCGGGTGGTGAAGAGCCCGGCCGAACTCGTCTACGTGCGCCGGGCGGCGGCGCTGGCCGACGACGCGCTGGACGCGGCGCTCGAGGAGACCCGGGCCGGCGCGTTCGAGGGCGATATCCTGGCGGTCATGCACGACGCCGTGTTTCGCGGCGGCGGCGACTACCCGGGCAACGAGTTCATCGTCGGCTCGGGCCACGACGCCTTGTTGTGCCGCTACTTCACCGGTCGCCGACACCTCGACGAGCACGATCAGCTGACGCTCGAATGGGCGGGAACTTACCGCCACTACCACGCCTGCCTGATGCGCACCCTGCTGATCGGCGGTGCCGGCGCGGAGCACCGGCGTATGCATGCCGCCTGCGGCGATGCGATGACGGCGGCGATGCAGGCGCTGCGCCCGGGGCAGCCCATCGGCGCGGTGTTCGACGAGCACGCGCGCGTGCTCGACGAGGCCGGCTACCGCGAGCATCGCATGAACGCCTGCGGCTACAGTCTGGGCACCACGTTCACCCCGACCTGGATGGACTGGCCAATGTTCTACACCGCCAACCCGGTGGTGGCCGAACCCGACATGGTGTTCTTCCTGCACATGATCCTCATGGATTCTGCGCACAACCGTGCCATGACGCTCGGCCACACGGTGCGCGTCACCGACAGCGGCTGCGAGCGACTCAGCCGCGCGCCGCTGGACCTGATCGAGTGCTGAGCGCTGCCGGGCGGCGAGATGGCCGGCGATAAGCCGCTCGCGGGCATCCGCGTGCTCGAGCTGGGCCAGCTGATCGCCGGCCCGTTCGCCGGCGACGTGCTGGCCTACTTCGGCGCCGAGGTGATCGAGGTGGAGGCGCCCGGCAAGGGCGACCCGTTGCGCAACCGGCGGGTGACCAGGGACGGCACCTCGCTGTGGTGGCGGTCCATCGCACGCAACAGGAAGTGCATCACGCTCGACCTGCGTGCGCCGGCCTACAACGTGGCGGACATGTTCGAAGACCCGCACTTTCGCGCCTACGGCCTGTTCGAGCGCGTAACCGTCGACGGGCAGGCGCTCGAGCTGCCGGCCATCGTGCCGAAACTCGGCACCACGCCCGGCGCCGCCGAGTGGCCGGGGCCGGCGGTGGGGGCGCACAACGACGAGATCTGTTCGACCTTGCTCGGTCTCGACGACCCACACATCGCGACCCTGCGCGGGCAGGGCGTCATCTGAGGCGGACCCATGACATCAGACACCATACTGCTCGGCGCGGCGGGCCCCGCGGCGCAGCACCTGAACCTGCGCCGTGCCAATCGCCACGGGCTGATCACCGGCGCCACCGGCACGGGTAAGACCGTCACCCTGCGGGTCATGGCGGAGGGATTCGCCGAGCGCGGCGTGCCCGTGCTGCTCACCGACGTCAAGGGCGACCTCGCCGCGATCTCGCGCCCGGGCGAGCCGGTGCCCGCCTTCGCGGCGCGCGCCGAGCAGATCGGCCTGCACGACTACCGCAGGCGCGGTTACGCGACCCGCTACTGGGACGTGCTCGGCAAACGCGGGCACCCGGTGCGCGCCACGGTCTCCGACCTCGGGCCGTTGCTGCTCGCCCGCCTGCTGGGCCTGAACGACACCCAGGAGGGTGTGCTGGCCATGGCGTTCGCGGTCGCCGACGACCAGGGGCTGGCGCTGCTCGACCTGAAGGACCTCCGGGCGATGCTCAATTTCCTCGCCGCGCATGCGGCCGAACTCGCGGCGGACTACGGCGGTGTGAGCAAGGCTTCGCTGGGTGCGATCCAGCGGCGCCTGCTGGGACTCGAGCGCGAGGGCGGCAGCGCATTTTTCGGCGAGCCCGCGCTCGACGTTCGCGACCTGATGGCCAGGGACGGCGACGGCGAGGCGCCGATCAACGTGCTCGATGCCCGTGACCTCATGGCGCAGCCGAAGCTCTATGCCTGCGTGCTGCTGTGGCTGCTCTCGGAACTGTTCGAGGAGTTGCCGGAAATCGGCGACCCCGAGCGCCCGGTGCTGGCGGTGTTCTTCGACGAGGCCCACCTGATGTTCGAGCGCGCGCCTGGGGCGCTGCTCGAGAAAGTCGAGCAGGCGGTGCGCCTGATCCGCTCCAAGGGGGTGGGTCTGTACTTCGTGACCCAGACGCCGGCCGACATCCCCGAAGCCGTGCTGGGTCAGCTGGGCAACCGGGTCCAGCACGCGTTGCGCGCCTACACGCCGCGCGAGCGCAAGGCCGTGCGCGCCGCGGCGCAGGCGTTTCGCGCCAACCCCGCGTTCGACGCCGAGCGGGTGATCGGCGAGCTGGGGGTGGGCGAAGCGCTGGTCTCGACGCTCGACGCCAAGGGTGTGCCGGGCATGGTCGAGCGCACACTCATCCGCCCGCCCTCGTCGCGTACCGGCACGTTGCCTGACGCCGAGCGTCGCTCGCTGGTCGCCGCCGGGGAATTCGCCGGGCGCTACGACACGCCGCTCGATCGCGAATCGGCGCACGAGATCCTTCAGGCACGCGCCGCGCGGCGCGAACAAGCTGCGGCCAGCCCGCAAGCGCGGGGCCCGGTGCGGGCCACGCGGGGCGGCGGTGCGCGCGGGCGCTCTCGCCAGGGCCTGGTCGAGACGCTTGCCAAGAGCCTGGCGCGCGGGATCGGTTCGAGCCTCGGGCGGCGACTGGTGCGTGGCCTGCTCGGATCGCTGTCGCGACGCTGAGCGCGGCCAGGAGCCGGTGGCCCGACGGCTTCCCGGCTCGCCCGGTTCGGGCGCGCAGGCTGTACGACCGCCGGTCGAGCCGACATAATTCGCGCCGATGGCGGAATTCGAACTCTATTGTTTCGCGCAGTCCGGCAACGCCTACAAGGCGGCGCTGATGCTGAACCTGTGCGCGGCCGACTGGGAAGCCCGCTACGTCGACTTCTTCAACGGCGAGACCCGCACCCAGGCCTACCGGGACGGCGTCAACGAGATGGGCGAGGTGCCGGTGCTGCGTCACGGCGCGCTCAGCCTGTCGCAATCCGGCGTGATCCTCGAGCACCTCACCAACACCTTCGGGCGCTACGGCGCGCAGAACGAGGACGAGCGTCGCGAGATCCTTCGCTGGCTGCTGTTCGACAACCACAAGCTCACCAGCTACACCGCCACGCTGCGCTACCTGCTGCAGTTCGCCGGCGGCGGGGAGAGCGAGGTGACGGAGTTCCTGCGCGGGCGGGTCCACGGCGCGCTGGGGGTCCTCGAGCGGCGCCTGGCCGGGCGCGAGTTCGTGCTCGGCGAACGACCGACCATCGCCGACGTCTCGATGTGCGGCTACCTCTACTGGCCCGGCGAGTTCGGGGTCGATCTGGGCATCGACTACCCGCGGATCGCGGCCTGGCTCGCCCGCCTGCGCGAACTGCCGGGCTGGGTGCATCCGTACGAGCTCATGCCCGGGCACCCGCTGCCCGGAGCGAGCGGCGACGACTGAGCTTCAACGGCGCGCCCGGCGCCACCACAAGGCGCCGTAGGCCCCGGCGTTGATCCCACCCAGCACGATGCCGATCGCGACCTGCTGCACGCGCGTGAGCCCGGGGGGATAGAGCACCGGTTCGATGTAGTGGGCGATGAACGTTCCCGAGTAGGGCGCCTGCCCGGCGGCCAGGCGCAGGTCCACTTCGAGCGGCGTGAGCGGGCAGATCGCACCGGTCACGATCGTGACCACGCCCCAGGCGAGGCACGGCAGGTGGATCCACGCGATCGCCGGGCGCCACCACGCGGCGAGGCTGCCGAGCGCCACGAACAGCACGAAGGCGAAGTGCGTCACCACCACGAGGTCGGCGAGCAGGGCGTAAGGCAAGGTCGGAGAGCTCTGTGAACCACGGCGTGCGCACAGTGTACGCCAGCATCCTGCCGTTCGGTTCGCCCGCGCCGGCGGGCACGAACCTGCGCCCGCGTGCAACCAATCCCCCACTCGCCGGTCGAACGAGGGTCGACCGCGGCGACACGTGTTCTCGCGGCGGCGAATCGATGCAACAAAAAGGGGGAGTGAGATGCAGCTAACACGTTCCACGATACTGGGATTCGCGTTCGTGTCCCTGACCGCCTGCAGCGGCGGCGCCATGATGGAGACGAAGGATTCCATGGAAATGGCGCCGTTCGGCGGCGAGGACAGCACCGGCTACGCGGCGGAGCTCTGGTCGGCGATGCAGGCGGCGAACCTGGCGGGCAACCGCGCGGTCGTCTCCAAGCCGTACAAGGGTGCGCACCCACACGGCGCCGTGCTCGACACCGTCGAAGGTCGCCTGAAGGTCGGTGGTCACACCGGTGTGATCATCGTCAAGCGCAACTACGGCGGCGACGGCGTGAGCAACGCGGCGGTGGCCGACAACCCCGGCGCCTACCTCGAGGCCGTCACGGTCATGTACAAGCGCGAGGCGGGGTACGACGCGGACAACAGCAACTGGTTCTGGGCCAAGTACCTGCCGGACGGCTCGCTCGACAAGAACCCCGCCGGCATGCAGCTCGCCGGACGGGTCGCCAAGGGCAAGCCCGCCGGTTGCATCGCCTGCCACAAGGGTGCGCCCGGCGGCGACATGGTCTTCAACAACGACCGCTACAAGTAAGTAACGCCCGCGGGCGTCGAGCGTGCCGTGCTATCGCGCGGCACGCGCCTTCCCGGCGTCATCAGCGATGCGATCGACCGTTGTGTTCCTGCTGGGCGTGCTGATGAGCAACTTCGCCAGGAGCCTGTCCGACGAACGGGCTGTCGAGGACGTGGTCGCTCACCTCGAGACGTTGTCTGCGTAGCGATACTCGCCGCGCGTCCGGCGCGCGGCGGCTATTCAGTCGGCGGGGAAGACGCGCCGCGGGCGGGTGGCGGCGCGCTCGACGTGGCCGCCGGCACGCTCGCGCGGGTATCCCAGGCAGTGGGAGACGTAGCGCACGCCGTCGATGTGGCGGTCGCGGTTACGATGCTGGTGGCCGTAGACGTGGACCACGGCGCCCACACGGCGGATCTGGGCGTCGAGCAGGCTGCAGCCGGCCACCCGGCTGAAATTGAACTCCGGATGCGGGTCGCGGGCCCGCGGCTCGCCGTCGGAGAACATCAGTTCGCGGCGCGGCAGGAAGTGGCTGAACGAGATCACCGGCTCGGGCCCGGCGCCGAGGCGCGGCTCGTTCAGCGCCAGGAAATAGTCCGCCGGCGGTGTCCCGAGCCGCTCGGGCCAGTGCACCAGGCGGTCGTCCACCCAACCGGCCTCGGTGCGCTCGCCGGGCTTGGGTACGAACAGCGAGCTCGTCCCCTCGTGCGGGCGCCGGTACCAGGAGAACAGCGGCACGATGCGCACCCGCTGCGCACCCTCGCCGACCAGCGCCGGCGCGGTGTCGATCCGCAGTCGCTGCGCCAGGCCCAGGACCGTCTCGAAGCGGGCGAGTGCGTTGCGCACGCGCCCCCGGCGTTCCCACAGTTCGTGATTGCCGGGCACGAAGAACACTCGCGCGAAGCGCTCCCGCAACGCGGTCAGGGTGTCGCCGAGCAAGCCCAGATCGTCGGTGACGTCGCCCGCGAGCAGCAGCACGTCATCGCGAAAGTCCTCGCGCGAGAGCGCTTCGACACAGGCCCGGTTGGGGGCGTGGTCTACGTGCAGGTCGGAGCAGGCGAAAACGCGCACGGCGCTCAGCGGTCGGCGCCCGCGCGGGCGTTGATCCACTCGCTGGCGGTGCGCGCCAGCTCGGCGATCGCGTCCGACTGCTCGCGTCCCGAACGTTTGAGCATGGCGAAGGAGTGGTCGCCGCCCTCGACGACGTGCAGTGTCGCGCGTGCGCCGAGCCGCTCGCACACCGGGCGCAGGTACTCGAGATCCGCCAGCTTGTCGCGGGTGCCTTGCAGGAACAGCATCGGTTGTGCCACCTCCAGCAGATGATCGGCGCGATCGTTACCGCGCTGCCCGGCATTGTGCAACGGGAAGCCGAAGAAAATCACGCCGCGCACGCCCGTGTCGGGCTGCTGCGCCAACGCCAGCGAGGCCATGCGCCCGCCCATCGACTTGCCGCCCGCGTACAGCGGCAGCGACGGGCGTAGCTCGCGGGCGCGCGCGAGCGCCGCGCGCACCGTGTCGAGCAGCTTGCGGCGGCTGTCGGGTGAGCGGCGGCCCCGCTCCATGTAGGGGAACTGGTAGCGCAGCGTGGCGATGCCGCAAGCGGCGAGCTGTACGGCGAGTTGCTCCATGAACGGGTGATGCATGCCGGCCCCGGCACCGTGGCCGAGCACCAGCAGGGCGTGCGAGGCCGCGTCCTCCAGCAGCAACGCGCTTACCTGCGGCCCGGCGGACCCGACCTGGATGACCACTTCGACGCTAGGTCTGTTGCAGGTCGCTTGCATCCCTTCCCACCTTCGACGACGCAACTCTCGAAACGACAATCATGGTGGAATACGGTGGCTATTTATGCCGAATACGCCACATTTCGCGGCTCGAGTACGATGCGCGGCGGACGAACGCCGTGTAACCCCGGGCGGCGCGGTTTCATTGATTTTCGTTAACAATCGCCGCGAGGGTGTACTACAATCGGCGCAAAGCAACGCCGCAGGAACCGCTGCCAGCGCAAGGTTTCGACAACTGCTACTCCTATCCGAATCCTGATCCGACCCCTGAGCATTCCACACGCCGCCGCGCGACTCGTGCACTGGCTACGCGGCAGCGCAGTTGTTCAATCAGTGCACCCGAGAGAGTACGATTGATGAATATCTACATCGGGAATCTGGCCTACGCGGTAACGGAAGACGACCTGCGCACGCTGTTCGAGGAGCATGGCGAAGTGTCCAGCGCGAACGTCATCATCGACCGGCAAACGGGACGCTCGAAGGGATTCGGCTTCGTGGAGATGCCCACCGATTCCCAGGCCGAAGCGGCCATCCAGGCGTTGAACGACAGCCCCGTCAAGGGCCGCAACATCAAGGTGAACCAGGCGCGCCCGAGAGAGGAGCGCCCACCGCGCCGATCGGTCTACTGATTCCCGTGCACGCCTGAGGCGCCCCGGCCGCCGCTCCCGGCGGCGGCTGCGTGCCCACCCTGAGGCGGCTCCGCGCGGCGGCGGCGTGCCGTCGGGTAGCGGTCGCGAGTGCGCGCGCGCTCCCGCCGTTGCAGGTGCAGTCCCCACGCCGAGTGGGTGCATAGCGTGAGTAGCAGCAGACCGCCGCCGAGCACTGTGTTGCGGGCGGGCACTTCGCCGATCGCGAGCCACACCCACAGCGGCCCCAGCACCGCTTCGAGCAGCAGCACTAGGTTCACCTCGGCGGCGCCGATCACGCGGGTCGCGCCCATCATCAGCAGCAACGAGACCGGCAGCAGCACCAGGCACAGCAGCGCCATGATGCTCATGCCGAACGAGTCGATGGCCGCGGGCGCCGCCAGCGGCGCGGTCACCAGGGTCAGCAACACGCTCGCCAGCGCCAGCGAGGGCAACGGCCCGTGGCGGGTGTGGCGCATCAGGACGAAGGTCGCCGCCAGCGAGCACGCGGCGCCGAGCGCGCACAGGTTTCCGGCCAGCGTGTCGCCGCGCAGTTCGCCGGCAAATACCACCGCCAGCCCGAGCCAGGCGGCGAGCGTTGCCAGCCACGTCCGCGGCGCCACGCCCTGCCCGGTAAACAACGCCGTGAACACCGCGGCGAACAACGGCCCGGCACTCATGATCACCAGTGTGTTGGCGACGCTCGTCAGCGAGATGGACACCACGAACAGGATGGAACTGGCGGTGAACAGCAGCGCGGCCCACCACCCCGGCGGGCTCATCCGCAACACGTGGGCGAGCGGCGCCGGGCGCGGCAGCAGCCCGAGCAGCAACAGGTAGGCGAGCCCGGTCAGCACACCGCGCCAGAACAGCAACGTCCAGGGATCGGCCCCGGCCAGGCGCAGGATCAGCGTGTCGGGACTGAGCAGCACGACGCCGCCGAGCGCCCAGGTCAAGCCCTGCGCCTGCGCGGTGCGCGCGGGCGCGGCAGGCTGCATTGCGCTCAGCGCGCGCCCGCCATGTCGACGTGACCGGGTTGTTCGCGCACCCGCGCCAGCCAGTCGCGCACGCCCGGGTAGGGCGCGAGGTCGATCCCGCCTTCGTGGGCGACGTGACTGTAGGCATAGAGCGCGATGTCGGCGATGGTGAAGTCGCCGGTGGCGAAGAACGGGTGGGTGGCCAGATGCTGCTCCATCACGGCGAAAGCCGCGTGACCGCGCTGGCGGCAATCGTTCAGCCGCTCGCGCTGGGCGTCGGGCAGCCCGAGATAGAGCTGGATGAATCGGGCGACGGCGACGGCGGGCTCGTGGGTGTACTGCTCGAAGAACATCCATTGCAGGCAGCGGGCGCGTGCGGTGCGCTCGGCGGGCACCAGCGACGTGCCTTCCGCCAGGTACCAGAGAATCGCTCCCGACTCGGGCAGGTAGTCCCCGCCCGGCAGTCCGAGCACCGGGATCTTGCCGTTGGGAT
>JBFJWO010000203.1:0-8699 GCA_041623575.1 Gammaproteobacteria bacterium | reverse complement strand
GGCACCCCGCCCGGGCTCCCCGCCACGCCGTCCAGGCGATCGCGCATTTCCACGATCAGCCGCTCGGCGGTCTTCTTGCCGACCCCCGGCAGGCGGGTCAGTGCCGCCGCGTCGCCGCGCTGCACGCAGTGCGCGAACTCGTCCGCGCCGATCCCCGAGAGCACCGCGAGCGCGAGCTTGGCGCCGATGCCACTGACCTTGATGAGGGCGCGGAACAGGCGCCGCTCGGACTCGGTGGCGAACCCGTAGAGCACGTGCGCGTCCTCGCGCACCACCAGGTGGGTGAGGAGCACCACCTCGGTGCCGGTCTCCCCGAGCTCGTAGAAGGTCGACAAGGGCGCCTCGACCTCGTAGCCGACACCCTGCACCTCCACCAGCAACTCCGGCGGGCTCTTGCGCACCAGCACGCCGCGCAGGCGGCCGATCACCGGCGCGCCCCGGCCCGCGCGGCCAGCGCGTCGCGTGTATGGGCGTGACAGAGCGCGATCGCCAGCGCATCCGCCGCATCGGACTGCAGGCGCACCTCGCGCAGGTTGAGCAGCACCGCGATCATGTGCTGCACCTGGCTCTTGTCCGCGGCGCCGTAGCCGACGACCGTCTGCTTCACGCGACGCGGTGTGTACTCGGCGACCCTGACGCCGTGACTGCAGGCGGCCACGATCGCCGCCCCGCGCGCCTGGCCCAGCTTCAGCGCCGAGAGGGCATTGCGGCTGACGAACACGTCCTCGATGGCCATCTCCTGCGGGCGCCATTCGGCGAGCAACGCGCCGACCTGCTCGAAGATGTAGCCGAGGCGGTTGGCGAGATCCTCGCCGCGCACCCGGATATGGCCGTGCGCGATGTGCAGGCTGCGCCGCCCGTCGGTGTCGATGATCCCGTAGCCCGTGCTTAGCGAGCCCGGGTCGATGCCGATCACCCTGATCATGTCACCGGCCGCGGGCGACGCGCTCGGCGGCTCACGCGGCCAGTTCTGCGAGCAGCGATTCGGGAATGTCCGCGTTGGAGTAGACGTTCTGCACGTCGTCGAGTTCTTCCAGCGCGTCGAGCATCTTGAGCAACGCGCGCCCGCCCTCCTCGTCGAGCGCGACGTCGGTGCTGGCGCGCATGGTCACTTCGCTGTCCTCGGGGGCGAAACCGGCCGCCACCAGCGCCTCGCGCACGGCTTCGAACTCCTCGGCCGTGGTGATGACCTCCCAGGCGCCTTCACCCAGCTCGGCGATGTCCTCGGCGCCCGCCTCCATCGCGGCCTCCATCAGCGCATCCTCGTCGACGTCCTGGTAGCTCAACACGCCCTGTGCGGCGAACAGGTACGCCACCGAGCCGTCGGTCCCCAGGTTGCCGCCGTGCTTGCTGAACGCGTGGCGGACCTCGGCCACGGTGCGGTTACGGTTGTCGGTGAAGCAGTCGACCATCACCGCGGTGCCGCCGGGGCCGTAGCCCTCGTAGCGCACCTCTTCGTACTGTACGCCCTCGAGTTCGCCCGAGCCGCGCTTGATGGCGCGGTCGATGGTGTCCTTGGGCATGTTGCCGGCCAGCGCCTTGTCCATCGCCAGGCGCAGGCGCGGGTTGGCGCCCGGGTCCGCGCCACCCATCCGCGACGCGACCGTGATCTCGCGGATCAGGCGCGTGAACAGCTTGCCGCGCTTGGCATCCTGTGCTTTCTTGCGGTGCTGGATGTTCGCCCACTTGCTGTGACCCGCCACGCCTTACCTCGCCTCGCGTTGGAAAATAGGCGATTTTAGCACTCCCCCGTCGCGGGCGGCGGCCGGTGCGTGGCGGCGTCTCGCCGCAGCGCCCGCCGCAGCTTCAGGCGTCGAAACGCCCGCTCTTCAGGAACGCACAGACCTGCGCGGCGACGCGGCGCGAGGCCACCATCCCCGAGTGGCTGACCGGCAGCTCGACGCTGTCGGCAGCCTCCGCCACGCGCGTCTCGCACACCGCCACGGTGCCGTCGTTGGGCCCGCGCAGACCGCCGAGGACACGGCCGATGCCGATCGATCGGGTGCCCGCTACGATCCCGAGCGGGCGGGTGGCGCGCCACGGGGGCGTGCCGCCGCAGAGCGCACCGCGCAGGCTCTCCCCCAGGACCAGGCGGCTCACGGCGTGCTGCGCGCCGCGCCGCGCGACTGCACTGCCGCGTACCGGCGAGCCGAGGAACACTACCCGCCCCGGCGGCTGCCGCGGGTGGCGTTCGAACAGGTGCAGGATCACGATACCGCCGAGGCTGTGGCCCACCAGGTGCACGATGTCGGCGTCGATCCCGGCCAGGAAGGCCTGCAGCCGGTCGGCGTTGTTGGCCGCCGAGCGGCGCACGCTGCGGTAGGTGAAGGCCCGGCAGTCGAAGCCGCACTCGCGCAGGCGGCTCTGCAGCAGGAACAGGCTGCCGCCGCGCATCCAGATCCCGTGCACCAGCACCACGGTCTCGCGCACTCAGCCGGACTCCGGCACGAAATCGAGGATGGCGTCGCGGTTGGTCCAGGAGAACACTTTGGCGGCGGCCTCCCGGCGCGGCAGCCACAGCACCTGTCGATGCTCCGCAGGGTCGTGGGTTATGGCCACGCGCGCGGGCAGCTCGACACGGAAAAGCGATTCGTCGTTCTCCGTCACGCCCGGCGCGAACCTCGAACCCCACTGGCGCATAATGGTGAAGCGGTTGCGCCGCTCGCAATCGACGATGTCCACCCCGCGCAACCCCGTCTCCTCGGCCAGCTCGCGCAGCGCGGCGGCGGGCGCGCTCTCGCCCCATTCGAGGCTGCCGGTGACCGACTGCCAGAAGCCCCGCGGGCCGTTGCGTTCCAGCAGCAGCACGTCGCCCGTGACCGTGTAGACCAGCACCAGCACCGACTCGGGGCGCTTGTAGGTCCGGGGCGGCGGGGCGGGCTCGGTCACGGCCGGATCAGCCGTCCGGCTTGCCCGGCGCGGCGCTCGCCGGGCGCACGCGGATCGCGAGCTCCTGCAGCTGCGCGTCGGGCACCGGCGCGGGCGCGTCGGTCAACAGGCAGGTGGCGCTCTGGGTCTTGGGAAAGGCCATCACGTCGCGGATCGACGCCGCCCCGCTCATCAGCATGACCAGGCGGTCGAGGCCGAACGCGATACCGCCGTGCGGCGGGCAGCCGTACTCCAGGGCGTCGAGCAGGAAACCGAACTTCTCGCGCGCCTCCGCCGCCCCGATCCCCAGCACCTCGAACACCACCTGTTGCATCTGCGGGGTGTGGATACGGATCGAACCGCCGCCCAGCTCGGTGCCGTTCAACACCATGTCGTAGGCGCGCGACAGCGACTCGCCGGGGTTTTTCTGCAGCGCCTCGGGCGAGTCCGTGGTCGGCGCGGTGAACGGGTGGTGAATGGCCTGGAAACGTTTCTCGCGCGGGTCCCAGTCGAACATCGGGAAGTCCACCACCCACAACGGGCGCCAGCCGTACTCGATCAGGCCGAGGTCGTGGCCGAGCTTCACGCGCAACGCCCCGAGCGACTCGCTGACCACCTGCGCGCGGTCGGCGCCGAAGAACACGAGATCGCCGTCCGCGGCCCCGGTGCGCTCCATGAGCGCGGCGATCACCGCGTCCGGCAGGAACTTGAGAATCGGCGACTGCAGGCCCTCGCGCCCCTCGGCGACCGCGTTGCACTTGATGTAGGCGAGGCCCCTGGCACCGTAGCGGCCGACGAACGTGGTGTAGTCGTCGATTTCCTTGCGGCTCAGCCGGCCGCCGCCCGGCACGCGCAACGCCGCCACCCGCCCGCCGGGGTCGGCCGCCGGCCCGGCGAACACCTTGAACTCGACTTCGCGCATCAGGTCGGCGACCTCGACCAGTTCCAGCGCGATGCGCAGGTCCGGGCGGTCGGTGCCGAAACGCCGCACGGCCTCGGCGTGGCTCATGCGTGGAAACGGGTCCGGCAGCGCCACCTCGAGCACGTGCGCGAACAGGTCCCGGATCATGGTCTCCATCAGGTCGGTGATCGAGCGCTCGTCCATGAACGAGGTCTCGATGTCGAGCTGGGTGAACTCGGGCTGGCGGTCGGCGCGCAGGTCCTCGTCGCGAAAACAACGCACGACCTGGTAGTAGCGGTCCATGCCGCCCATCATCAGCAACTGCTTGAACAGCTGCGGCGACTGCGGCAGGGCGAAGAAGCTGCCCGGGTGGGTGCGGCTCGGCACCAGGTAGTCGCGCGCGCCCTCGGGGGTCGCGCGGGTCAGCACGGGCGTTTCCACGTCGAGAAAACCGTGCTGGTCGAGGAACCCGCGCAGGCGTTTGACGATGGCCGCGCGCAGCCGCAGGCGCTGCTGCATCTGCGGGCGGCGCAGGTCCACGTAGCGGTAGCGCATGCGGTGCTCTTCGTTGACCTGCTCGTCGTCGAGCTGGAACGGCGGCGTCCTGGCGCGGTTCAGGATGCTCACCGAGTCGACCAGCACCTCGACGTGGCCGGTCGGCAGGTCGGGGTTGGCGGTGTCCGCCGGGCGCCGGCGCACCACGCCTTCGACGCGCACCACGAACTCGCTGCGCAGGCTCTCGGCGACCGCGAAGGGGCCCGGCCGATCGGGGTCGAAGACCACCTGCACCACGCCGCGGTGGTCGCGCAGGTCGACGAAGATCACCCCGCCGTGGTCGCGGGTGGTGTTCACCCAGCCGCACAGGGCCACCGTCTCATCGATGTGATCGGGGCGTAGGTCTCCGCAGTAATGCGTACGCATCGGGGCTGTCCGCTCCGGGGGAGGAAAAACCGCCGATGGTACGGACTCGCCGCATCCTTGGCAATTGAGTGAACCGCGTGCACGTGGTCGGGCCCTGCCGCCCAACCCGCGGTGTGCAGGACCGAGTGCACGCCGGAGGTCGTGCCGCCGAACCCACGGCGTGCAGGACCGCGTGCACCCCGTTCAGGTCGTGCCGCCCAACCCGCGGCGTGGTGGACCGCGCGAACCCCGTCAGGTCGCGCCGCCGAACCCACGACAGGCACGACCGGGCACCGGCCTTGCCTTGCAGCCCGGCGCAAGGGCCGCCGGGCCTGCCGCAGGCGCGCCATGACCCCGAGCCCCGCCCGCGCGTTCGGGTTAAGCTCCGGGCACCGACGGGAGAGCGGGCGATGGGGACTTCGGGCGGGCACGGGCGCGAGATACTGATCACCGGGTGTTCCTCGGGCATCGGGCTGTGCGTGGCCGAAGGGCTGGCGGCTCGCGGTTACCGCGTACTGGCCAGTGCCCGCAAGGCGGCGGACGTCGAACGGCTGAACGCCGCCGGGCTCGAGTGCCTGCGCCTCGACCTGGACGACCCCGAGAACGTCGAGGCGGCGCTGGACGAGGTGTTCGCGCGCACCGGCGGGCGGCTCTACGCGTTGTTCAACAACGGCGCCTACGGGCAGCCCGGGGCGCTCGAAGACCTGCCGAGAGAGGCGCTGCGCTGCCAGTTCGAGACCAACGTGTTCGGCTGGATGCAGGTCACGCGCCGGGTGATCCCGGTGATGCGCGCGGCCGGGCGCGGGCGCATCGTGCAGAACAGTTCCGTGCTCGGACTGGTGGCGCTGCCCTATCGAGGCGCCTACACGGCCAGCAAGTACGCGGTGGAAGGGCTCACCGACACGCTGCGCCTGGAGTTGCGTGGCAGCGGCATCCACGTGAGCCTGATCGAGCCCGGCCCGGTGACCAGCCGCTTCCGGGAGAATGCGCGCACCGCGTTCCAGCGCTTCGTCGACCCGCAGAAGAGCGTGCATCGCGACGCCTACGCCTCGATGCAGGGCCGACTGACCCGCAAGGGGGCGGCGGTGCCCTTCACGCTGCCGCCCGAGGCGGTCCTCAAACGGGTGGTGCACGCGCTGGAGAGCCCGCGGCCGAGGCTCCGCTACCCGGTCACCGTGCCCACCTACGTGTTCGCCTGGGCACGGCGCCTGCTCTCCGGGCGCGCCCTGGACAGCCTCATCACCCGCCTACATCGTCCCTGATCGGCCCGTCCAACTCGCTGAAATGCAAGTTGTTTTTCGCGTGATGCGGGCCGAGTGGCACGGTTTTCCCCGCTCCCCGGGGGCGCCTGGCGTCGCGCCGGCGCCGGCTGGCCCGGATCGCGGCACCCCGTTGGCCGCACCCGGCAATTGACGCGGCCAGCAGATTTTCCTACCGTTGGGCGACTCGCCGTACAGACCCGACATCCACAGAGACAATCACAACAAGCCGCGTGTCCTCCCATGAAACAGTGAAAAACCCCACCCGGCCGCGGCGGGTCACGGTCCGGCCGTCGTTGCGCGGCGGGACCGACGAGTTCGACAAACACCAAATATCGCCAGGAGGTAACGAATGAACAAGACTCGCAGACAACCGGCGCGGATGACGCGCCGTTCGGTGCTCAAGGGCACCGCAGCGGCGGGCGTCGGCGCAGCCGTCGGTCCCTGGATCCTCAGCTCCGAGGTGCTTGCGCAGGCCGGTCAGGTCAACGTGCTGATGTGGTCCGACTACCTGCCGCCCGGTTTCCTCAAGGCCTTCGAGGCCGAGACCCAGATCAAGGTGAACTACACCGGCATCGGCTCGAACGAGGAAATCATCAACAAGATGAAGGCGACCAAGGGCCGCGGGATCGACATCTGCAGCCCCACCAACATGCGCTCGCCGCAGTGGATCGACCTCGACCTGCTGGCGCCGTTCGACTACGCCCGCATCAAGAACCTCAAGAACGTCAACCCGGCGATGCTGCGGGTCGGCGACGAGGAGTGGAACTTCGGCGGCAAGGGCTCGCACTGGCTGCCGCACATCTGGGGCACCGAGGGCGTGGCCTGGCGCACCGACCTGTGGAGCCCGCCGCGGGCCGGCAACATCCCGAGCTACGGCGACATCTGGCAGCCCGACGTCAAGGGCAAGACCATGATGCGCCCGCACTCGGGCATGCTGGGCGCGGGGCTGTACCTGGAGACCACCGGCGCGCTCGACAAGGGTGCGATGAAACGCGCCTACAACGACGAGAAGACCATGCGCAAGACCTGGCAGGTGGTCACCGACTTCTGCATCAAGAACAAGGCGCAGGTGAAGCTGTTCTGGAACGACGCCGACTCGCAGAAGAACGGCCTGCTGAACGAGGGCGTGCTGGTGGGGCAGACCTGGGACGGTCCGCCGATCACCCTGATGAACGACGGCGAGGCGGTCCAGTACCGCGCGCCGGCCGAGGGCTCGCTCGCCTGGGTGGACGGCCTGTCGCTGTCGCGCCAGGCGGGGGACCTCGACGCGGTCTATGCGTTCATCGACTACTGCTTCCAGCCGAAGCCGGCCGGGCAGTCGATCGACGGCGGCAGCGATTCGAGCTACGGCGGTCACGGCTACAACTCGGCCGTGCTCGGTGCCGACAAGCACGCCAGCCAGCAGTACGCCAAGGTGTTCGGCTCGGTCTACCCGGGCAACTCGCTGGCGAATCTCTGGCCGTGGCCGAAGGAGCCCCAGTGGTACGCGGACGTGCGCACGGAGTTCCGCAACAAGTTCGTCAACGCGTAACTCTCCTGACACCGGGCCGCCCGGCACGGGCGGCACCGGCCTGGCACAGGGAGGTGCCGCAGGACCCGGCGGTCCGAACCGCCGGGTTCGGGCGCGGGGCGGCGGTTGCCGCTCCCCGCACCGTGGCGCCCGCCCGGTGCCGCACGGGCACGAGCGGGCGAAACTGACCAGCGCGGTCCGCGCCTCGACAACGGGGACCGCCACACCGTCGGATGCCGGTCATGAGTGCTGACGTACAACTGGAGAACGTCTGGGTGCGGTTCGGCGATTTCGTCGCCGCCCGGGACGTCAACATCACCATCGAGGGCGGCAGCTTCTTCAGCTTCCTGGGGCCCTCGGGCTGCGGCAAGACCACGCTGCTGCGGGCGGTTTCGGGCTTCCTCGAGCCGTCCGAGGGCTACGTGCGCATCGGCGGCAAGGACATGGCCGGCATCGGGCCCAACAAGCGCCCCACCGCGCTGATCTTCCAGAACCTCGCGCTGTTCCCGCTGATGACGGTGTGGGAGAACATCGCCTTCGCCCTCGAAGTGCGCGGCGTGGGCAAGGCCGAACGGCGCAAGCGCGCCAACGAGCTGCTCGACCTGATCGCCCTTCCGGACCAGGGCGACAAGATGGTGCACGAGTTGTCCGGCGGGCAGAAACAACGCGTGGCGATCGCCCGCGCGCTGGCCGCCGAGCCGGACGTGCTGCTGCTCGACGAACCGCTGTCCGCGCTCGACCTGAAGCTGCGCCAGCACATGCGCACCGAGTTGCGGGCCATCCAGCAGCGGGTCGGCATCACCTTCATCTACATCACCCACGACCAGGGCGAAGCCCTGACCATGTCCGACAACGTGGCGGTGATGAGCGAGGGCGCGATCGAGCAGGTCGGCGACGGCAACACCATCTACGACCGCCCGCAGTCCGCCTTCGTGGCCTCGTTCGTCGGCGAGAACAATCTGTTCAAAGGCAAGGTGAGCGATATCAACGGCGAGCAGGCGGTCGTCGACACCAACGTCGGCCGCGTGCGGGCGCGCCTCGCCAAGCTACCCAAGGAACGTCAGCTCGAAACCGGCGACAACGCCTTCGTTTTCGTGCGCCCCGAGTCGCTCAAGTTCGCCAACGGCGCGGATTTGGACAACCGAATCAAGGCAAAGATTCATCAGGAAGAGTTCGAGGGTCAGTTCTGGCAGGTGTTCCTGAACGTCGCCGACGGCGCCAAGAAGATCAAGATGTCGCTGGTAAACGACGGCTCGGC
>JBFJWO010000202.1:0-8745 GCA_041623575.1 Gammaproteobacteria bacterium | reverse complement strand
CGAGCATGGCCTCGTTGCACTCCTGCTCGAGCGCGGTGTCCAGCAGCCGCGCGATGACCCCGAAGTTGTTGTCCATGCTCTGGAAATAGAGACTGCGAGTGAGCACCGCGGTGTACTTGGTGCGCTGGTTGATGATGCGTGCCACCTGCCGGGCGATGACCAGCGCCAGGCCCACCAGGGCGCCGGCGATCGCCACCGGGCTCGCAGCCGCGGAGAGCTTGGTCAACGTGGCCACGACACCGCTGGCGGTGCCGCCGCCGCCGGTGATGCCGAGCTGGATCTTGTCGAGGCGGCGCATCCGGATACGCCGGTTCGGAAACAGCGTCTCGAGGTCCGGGTGCGGGATGTCCTTGAACAGGCGCAGGTAGACCCGGTCCGTGTCCAGGCTGGCCGGCAGCTGGCGCCGCGCCCGGCGCACACGGCGTAGCGCCTTGCCCTCGGCCAGGCCCGCGGCCTGCAGCTCGGCCGCCCGCCGTTCGGCGGACTTGAACATCACGCACAGCAGCAGGCGGGCGTAGACCGGCACCTCGACGGTCTCCTGGCGCAGCCACAGGCGACGCCAGTCGCGACGGCGCTGCTCCCGGATGGAACGCCCCCGGTGGAACACCCGCAGCACGGCGAAATCCTCGAGGTCCACGCTGACCTCCAGCCCCGAGGGCGAAACGCTCGTGAGCGCCTGCGCGATCTCCTCGCGCCCCACCTCACGGTAGTTGGCCTGCTCGGCGAGCCGCGTCAGAGCGGCGATCAGCGGTTGCGGATCGGCCCGCCCCGCGCGGGGAACGACGGCCTCGCTGCCCGGTTCGGCATCCGGGTCGCACGGGGTGTACAGCGACTTGAGGGACTGAGCGGACTCGTGCAGCCGCAGCACGTAGAGCGCCGTGTAGAGCCGGAACAGCCGTGCGAGGTCGCCGGCTGGCCCCGGTTCGTCGCCCAGCAGGGCGCTCGTCAGGCGCTCGCGCGTCAACCTAAGGTGATGATCCGGTTGGGTTTTCAAGCCCTCTTCGCTCCCGTCAGGCCGGGCGCGCCCCGATATCCGGCCCCGCCCGCAGCGCATGGTACGAAATCTGCTATCGTCCGGGGAGGTCGCGCCCGAGCGCAAGGCGATGAGCAAAGACCAGAAAACACGGCAACGTCCGCAGGTCCAGGACATCGAGGCCCACGTCTCCACGATGCCCGGCCTGACCAGCGTCTATCTCGGCAACACCGCCGAGATGCCGGCGCTGGACGACGAGCAGATGGCAGCCGGCCCCGCGCAGGTGCGCAACATCCCGTTCCTGCGGGTGATCCACCCGCGCGAGTTCACCCAGCGCATCCGTCTCGACGAGGGCTCGATCGTGATCGGCCGCGGCGAGCAGGCCGACGTGGCGCTCAACGACAACCAGATCTCGCGCCTGCACTGCCGGATCATGCATTCGGGCGGCAAGATCTTCGTCGAGGATCTCGGCTCCACCAACGGCACCTTTCTCGACGGGCGGGCGGTCAAGCTCGACTCGATGACCATCCACAGCCGCCTGCAGATCGGGCGCTTCGTGCTGAAGGCCGAGTTCAAGGATCCCGACGAGATCCGCTACGACGACCGTATCCTGGCCGCCGCCACCACCGACGGGCTGACGGGCCTGCCTAATCGCCAGTGGCTGATGGACCAGGGCGTGATGTTCGTCAAGGCGTTCAGCGAGAAACGGCGCCTGCTGAGCGCGGTGATGATCGACATCGACCACTTCAAGCAGGTCAACGACCGGCTCGGCCACCCCGCGGGCGACCGGGTGCTGCAGGAAGTCGCCGGGGTGCTGCACGCCAACAAGCGCGAGCTGGACCTGCTCGGTCGGTTCGGCGGCGAGGAGTTCCTGATGTTCCTCCCGCACACCCAGTTGCAGGAGGCGCGCACCGTGTGCGAGCGCATCTGCACCTCGGTGGCCAGGCACCGGTTCGCGGTCGGTGAGGAAGGGGCGCTCGGCGTGAGCGTGTCGATCGGCGTCGCCAGCCAGCGCATCGACGACAACACCTCGATCGAAGATCTCATCGGGCGCGCCGACCGCGCGCTCTACCAGGCCAAGCGCGAGGGACGAAACCGGGTCGTGGTCGCGCCCTGACGGCGGCTGCCCGCATCCGGGGCGGCGGGGTCTGCGGGCGCGGCCCTGCGGCACCCGCCAGGGCGTAATGCGCCCGCGGTTGTCATCATGTGACGCTTTTGGTCGTTCTCGGGCGTGCGCGCGAACGCTGGCCATCGGTTCGAGCCCCGACCGTCGCTCAGGCCACCTGCCTGCCCGTCCCGGCCAGTTCCAGGGCCGGTTGCGCCAACGGCAGACAGAAGCGGAATACCGCCCCCCCCTGCGGGTTGTTCTCGGCATGGATCCGGCCGCCGTGGCTGTCGACGATCTCGCGGCAGATCGCCAGCCCCAGTCCGGTGCCGCCGGCCCCGGTCGCCGTCTTGCTCGACTGCACGAACTTGCCGAACACGGACTCCAGCTCGTCTTCCGGGATACCCACTCCCTCATCGGCAACCTCGACCTCGAGCCCGGCGATGCGCGCTCCGTGCGACGCCGTCACCGTGGTCTCGGCGAGAGACACGCGGATTCGATTGCCGGGCGGCGTGAACTTGATGGCATTGGCGAGGAGGTTGCGCAGGACCTGCAGAACGCGCTCGCCGTCGCACTCGAGCAGACAGTCGCCGGCGCGGTTCTCCACGCTGACCTGCAGGTTGCGCTCGGCGGTGAGGGCCGCGAGCTCGGCGCGGGCGGTCTCGACCAGTTCCAGGAGGTCCGCGGGCGCAACGTGCAAGGCCGCGTGCCCCGATTCGAGCTTGGACAGGTCGAGCAGATCGTTCACCAGCACCAGCAGCCGCTCGCCGCTGTCGCGGATGCGCTCGAAGTAGCGCTGCAGGCGCTCGCGCGTCGCGGTCTGCGCCTTGTCCCGGCCGAGCCGGGAGAAGCTGATGATCGCGTGCATCGGCGTGCGCAACTCGTGCGACATGTTGGCCAGGAACTCGCTCTTCGCCCGATTGGCGCGCTCGGCCTCTTCCTTGGCGGCGGTCAACGCCATGGTGCGCTCCTCGACCAGATCGGCGAGGTGCTCGCGGTGGCGGCGGATCTCCGCTTCCATCTCCCGCGCGGCGGTGATATCGCGCCCGGTGCCCCGGTAGCCGGCGAACTCGCCGTCGGCGTCGAACATCGGCTTGCCGCTGACGCTCACGAAGCGCCGGCCGTTCGGCAGGTCCTGCTCGTACTCGAAATCGCGGAACGCACGCCGCGCCTGCAGCGCCTGCATGTGTGCAAGCAGCGCCGGGTCGTGGGGGTCGCGGGCGAGTTCCAGGCGCGTACGCCCGAGCACCTGCCCGGCTGCCAGCCCGGCCTGGGTCAGCCAGCGCTCGGAGACGCTGCGAAAGCGCAGCTCCCGGTCGAGTTCCCAGAACCAGTCGGCGGACACTTCCGAGAAGTCCTGGAACTTCTGGCGGCTCGAACGCAGCGCGTCCTCGGCCCGCCGCCGGTCGGTGACGTCGCGGGCGAGGATGGTGAACAGGTGGGTTTCGCCCGCCGCGGTCTCGCTGATCGAGACCTCGACCGGGAACGTGCTGCCGTCGCGCCGGGTGCCGAACTCGAGCGGGTCGGGATCCGCGTCCGCACCGCCCAGTTCCTCGATGTCGCCGACGTGGAACACGTTCGGCAGCACCTCGCTGATCTCCCTGCC
This sequence comes from Gammaproteobacteria bacterium, assembly GCA_041623575.1. GTDB lineage: Bacteria > Pseudomonadota > Gammaproteobacteria > JAHELT01 > JAHELT01 > JAHELT01. Next base: position 5,061 of record JBFJWO010000202.1, on the reverse strand, counting down.
GAGGAGTTCGCGCTCGCTCCAGCCGAACGTCGCCTCGGCGGCCGCGTTCAGCGATTCGATCTTGCCGAACGGGTCGGTGGTGATGATGGACTCGGCAGCCGAGTCGTGGATGGCGGCAAGCCTCGCACGGCTTTTCTCGCGTTCCAGGAACGCCTCGTTCAACGCCTGGCCCAGCAACCCGATCTCGTCGTCGGAGTCCACGGGCACCCGCACCGGCTCCCCGTCGGCGCGCACGCCCAGCGCTTTCTGCATGCGACTGATGGGGACCGAGACGAAACGCCGAAACAGCAGGCACGCCACGAGGAAGATCGCCGCGAACCCGCCGGCAAAGGTGACCATGAACTTGCGAACGGCCAGCGTCAGGTGCCCCTGGTAGTGCTGCGTGTTGAGGTACACGAGAATGTAGCCGGGGGGGCGTACGCCGCCCGGATGGAGCGCCGCCGGTAACCTCGCCCTCGCCAGGTAGGCGAAACCGGCCACCTCCGTCGACCACAGGTAGTGGCGCTCGCCCCGCTGCTCCAGCAGCCGCCTGGCAGCTTGCGGCAGCGTTGCCGGCGGCTGGGCCGCGTCCGCGCCACCGCCCGCGATGAGCACGCTGCCCGAGTCGTCGATCCACGCCACGATTCCGATATCGAGCGGGACGGCGAGCGTCTGCGCGGCGATGGTAAGGTCATCGCGGCTGGTGAAGACGCGCGCCATCAGCGCCATGGACCGTTCGACGTCACCGGCGCGGGTCAGCAGGCTCTGCTCGGTCGCGGCGCGCATGTCCCGGTGCACGTAGCCGATGATCAGCACCAGGCCGAGCACGGCAAACACGCCGAACAACGCCACCACCTTGGCGATCAGCGAACGCCGCAACGACGCCAGCGGACCGCGGGCAAGTCGCCGGCTCAGCACGGGGCGCGCCTGCCGGGCACGCAGCGGCAACGACCGGCGACGGAGGCTCGATGGGGGAATGGCGACACGCTGCGTATCCGGCTCACCTCTACTGCCCGGGTAGCGACCGCGGACCGGTGCGGCTTTAGCAGCGCGGCGCAGCGATTGCCGGCTCGCCGCGGCGACGCGAGCAGCGCTCGCGCCGGCTTGACACGATATAACTATATATCTAGCATTATCGAAAACTCTACGGAGCACCCCGATGAAACGCTTGCACGTTGCGCTGGAAGTCGCCGACCTGGAAGGCTCGCTGAAGTTCTACCAGACCCTGTTCGGGCAGGCACCGAACGTGGTGAAACCCGACTACGCCAAGTGGCAGCTCGCCGAGCCGAGCGTGAATTTCTCCATCAGCGCCCGCGGGCGCGAGCCCGGCGTCAACCACCTCGGCATCCAGGTGGACAGCAGCGAGGAACTGCAGGAGATCAACACAGCCCTGGCCGCGGCGGGACACGCAGTGCACCGTGAGGAGCAGACCACCTGCTGCTACGCGGTCTCCGACAAGGGCTGGGTCAGCGACCCGCAGGGAGTGGCGTGGGAGGCTTTTCATACCACCGCCCACAGCGAGGAGTACGGCACGGATGCGTCGGTGTTCGCCGCCGCCGAGCAGGGCTGCGGCTGCCCGGGCCAGGCCGACAACTGCTGCTGAACCGTCGCGCTCGGGCGACGGTCCGTCGCCGAGCGACCCTGATCCCCCGGGCCGGCGCCCACGGCGCCGGCCGTCGCCTCCACCCCTGCCCCACGTAATGTGAGCCACTGCCGATTTTCGCGAACCCGACGCGCCGGCGGGTCAAGGCCGCACGTCGCGGGCCGACACCCCGGCGAGGGTCAATCTGTCTCGACCAGCCCGCGGTGTGCCCGAGGTCACGCGCGCAGGGCAGCCGTCGGCTTCGACGGCCGCGCCATCCAACGCCCGTCGAGCGCGGCAGCGACCTTCACTGGCAGCACCAACGGGCCCGACGAACAATGCAATCGACCACCACCCGTCCGACGCTCTCGCTCGACATGCTGGCGAAACTCGCCCGTACGCTCTCACCGGACGAGCTGTCGCAGATCCCGATCAACAAGCTGCCGGCCCATATACCGCCGGATGTGTTTCGCGGCGCCCCGCACGCCAACCAGGCCGTGCTGCACGACCTGCTGGTGGAACTCGAGGCCAGCCACACCCACGAGCACGTCGAGGACCTGCACAGCTTCGGCAAGGAGATCGCCGGCGCGTTCCAGCGTGCCGAATCCACACGCGAGCCGCGCAAGGGCAACGTCATCGGCGAGCGGTTGCAGAAGCTGGCCAGCCTGCTGCACGAGTGGCGCGTCAGCGGTTCGACCGAGGCGCGAACGCGCAACGCCTCGGTGTTTCGCTCGCTGCACGAGCAGTTCGACCAGGTATCCGACCACGTCGCCGAGCTACGCGACGAGGTCGCCGAGTTCAACCAGGCCGAGTACGTGCTGGCGCGCAAGGCCGGCAAAGCGGGCGCCAAGCCCTCGCGCATCAGCCAGGCCATCGAGCTGCTGCGGCGCAAGACCACGCCGGCGCGCTCGCGCCTGTCGCAGTACTACAGCCTGCGCCTGGCGGTGTGCTACCAGGAAATGAAGAACCTGAAGGTGCGCATCGAGACGGCGCACACCGACCAGGTCGAGCTCGATGCGCAGATCGAGTCGCTGCGCAGCGAGCTCGATTCCAAGCAGTCGCTGTGGCGCAAGGCGCTCGGCAAGTACCGCACCTCCGACGACTACACCGAGATCCAGAAACAGATCACCCGGCTGGTGGCGGAGAAGCGGGTGCGCGAGGTGATCGTGCCCGAGGAGAGCCTGCAGCGCTGGCTGGACGCGATCGTCGACACCTGCCTCGACGACACCAGCAACCGCCTGTCGATGAAGCTGCTGCCGACCGCCCGCTCGCTGCTCTACAAGCTGCTCACGCACTATTGCCAGCAGCAGGAGGCCTCCGCGCAGCAGATCGCCCGCAGCCCCTTCGTGCAGGTCAACGCCGAGGACGCAATCCAGTTCCTGCTGCTCTCCGAGCAGTTCCTGCTCGACTATTTCATGCGCCGCCGCCAGGAGAACCCGTTCTGGTTCTCGAGCGCGGTCGAGGAACGCCGCGGCGCGCTGGACGAGATGGCCGAGACCCTGATGGAGGAACTCAAGCAGAACCTCAGGGCCTTCGCCTGAGGTCCCGGACCGTCGCGAACCCGGAACGGCCCCCAGCCGGCGTGTTGCGCGCGATCGCCCGGGCCTACTCCCACCCGCGGTGCAACGACGCCGCGGGGCGCGCCGATGCCGAGAGCGACGTCCACCGGGCAGCCCGCCGAGATCCCTGGCCGCCCGGTACGGCGGGGTTTCTCAATCGAACCACGGCGTGACACCGAGACCGTCTATCAGCGGATCCAGGCGTCCATAGTGCCCGGGCGCCGGCACCGTGAAACGCGCGATGGCGGCACCCGCCAGCGCGGCCCGGCAGTGACGGTGGACATCGAGGCAGGCCGCGCGGGCCTGCTCCCGCGCGACCGGCGCGAGAGCGCTGCGAACGACCACGGGGGGCACCGGGTGCGGGCCGAGCGAGTCGACGATGCGGATCTGCGCAGCCAGGCCGGGGCGTTGCACGCACTCGGCGGTCAGCACCTGGGAGTCGATCGAAGCGCAATCGGCCTCGCCCGCCAGCACCGCCGCCAGCGCCCGCGCATGGCTGCCGCACCGACGGCGCTCGCTGAAGTAGTCCCAGCCCAAGCCCAGCGCGCGCAGGTGCCACTCCAGCATCCGGTAGCCGGACAGTGAGACTTCCTCGTTGTAGGCGAGGCGCGCACCGCGCAGGGCGGCGAACGTGCGCGGGGCGGCATCGGCGCGCACCACCACCCGCCCGCTGAAGGTCGCCTCGCCGCCCGACTCGCGGTCGCGCAGCACCGGGGCGGCCAACAGCGAGACCGGCGCCGGCGCGCGGCGAGCCATCAGCCGGTAGGGCAACGAACACAGGAAAGCGAGGTCGATACGCCCGCCGGCGAGGTCCGCCAGGCGGGCATCGGAACGAAAATCGAGCTCGGCGCCCAGCGCCCTCGCCACGTGCGCGGCCACTTCCCGGTGGGCGTGGCGGCAGTTGTCGCCGAGGAACGCGGCCGCAGTCAGCACCGGCGGGTTCAGCACGGCCACACGCTCACCGCTGCGGCCGGTTTTCGGGCCGCGCGCCGCGCGTCAGGCCAGCGCGGGGAACGCCACCCCGGCCGCCTTTCGTTCACCGGGCGTGTAAAGGCTTTCTTCATTGGTGCGCCGGCGTCGGACGAGAGTCACCGCATCGGTTTCGAGAGCCCGGTCCGGGAGCGGTCCATCGCCATTCCTTCGACGGACTTCACGGCTCGGCGAACCTGCGCCTCGCCGCAGGCTAACCCTTTGCCGCGGTGTCGTCACGGCCTGCGCCCGGCGGCGTCCCCTGCGCGGCCCTCGAAAATTGTCGACAAAGTTTACGAACTGCGTCGGGCACATTTATAAAATCTCTATAAATCATCAGGTTAAAAGTTAGGCAAGCTATTTGCAGTACCCGCAATACAACGAAGCGGCTGGAACGGGTCGCACGCGGATGGCACAGACAATGATTATCGACAAACCCCGACGGGTGCTAGCCACTGGGCTTGCCGCCCTGGCTCTGTCGCTGGCCGGCACGGCCCACGCCACGCTGATCGGCGACGAAGTCACTTTCGAGTACACCGACGACGGCACCACCGAGACGCGCACCATCACCGTCGCCGAGGCGTTCGACCTCGGGCCTTTCGCTGTCGACTTCGAAATCGAAGGCGGCAACGGCGTGATCGAGATCGCCGGCGACTTCCGTAGATTCGGCACCGAGGCCCTGCGGGTGCTCGATCTCGACTGGACCGACGAAGCGAGCCGCCTGGTGGGGATCGAAGTCGAGGTCGAAGACGGCTTCGACGACGACGACCTGATGAACGCGATCACCATCCTGGGTGACGACAGTTTCGTGATCAACTTTGCCGGGTTGCCCACGGACGGGGACTTCGAGTTCGAACTCACACTGCAGCGCGAGATCGTCGGCAACGGCAATAACGGCAGCACGCCGCCTCCGGTCCCGGGCCCCACACCGGTGCCGGAACCCGGTTCGCTGTTGCTGTTGGGGCTGGGCCT
>JBFJWO010000201.1:0-8751 GCA_041623575.1 Gammaproteobacteria bacterium | reverse complement strand
CGCCCGCGAGCGACGGGCGCGCCCGGGCCGAACGGAACCGCTTTGACTCAGGACTCGAACCTCAAACTGATCATCGTCGACGATTCGCTGGACGACGCCGAGAGGAGCGTCAGCAACCTGCGCTCGCTCGGCTACGCCATCAAGTCCACCCGGGTCGAGGACGCCGAGGACCTCGGCGAAGCCCTGGATCACGGCGACTGCGACCTGATCCTGTGCTCGCTGGAATCCTCCAGCCTGCCGCTGGCGGACATCGTCGCCTCGCTGAAGGGACAGGCCGAGGCACCGCCGATCATCGCGCTGGCGAGCAACATGACCGAGCACAGCGCCGATCGCGTGATGAGCACCGGGGCCCGGGACCTGGTGAGCAAGAACAACCCGGCGCACCTCAAGCTGGTGGTCGCAAGGGAACTCGAGAACGTGCGCCGCAGCCGGCAGTTGGCGGCCCTGCAGACCAGCTACTTCGACAGCGAGAAACGCTGCCAGGTGTTGATGGAGAGTTCGCGCGACGCGATCGCCTACGTCCACGACGGCATGCACGTGTACGCCAATCTCGCCTACCTGGACCTGTTCGGGTTCGAGAGCTTCGACGAGATCGAGGGCACGCCGATCATGGACATGGTCGCCACCACCGACCAGAGCAAGCTCAAGGAGTTTCTCCGCAAGCAGGCGCGTGAGGCGGGCGGCAACGACAAGCTCGAAGTGAAGCTGCGCCACGCCGACGACAGTTCGTTCAGCGGCGAGATGGAGTTCTCGCGCGCCACGATAGACGGCGAGGCGTGCACCCAGATCGTCATTCGCGACCAGACCAACAGCAAGGAACTCGAGCGCCAGATCACGCTGCTCAGCCAGACCGATCAGCTGACGGGGCTGTTCAACCGCCAGCACCTGATCAACGCACTGCAGCAGTTGTTCGAGAAGACCGGCAACGAGGATTTCAAACCCGCGACGCTGTTCCTGGTGCGGCTCGACAACATGGACGCGCTGCGCGAGGGAATCGGTGTGCTCGGCGCCGACCAGGCGATCAAGGCGATCGGCGAATTGCTCGGCAAGTCCGCGCCGCGCGACGGCGTGGTGGCGCGTTTCGAGGGCGCCACGTTCGCCGTTCTCAGCCCGCAGACCGCCGACGAGGAGATCAACGCGTACGCCCAATCGGTGGTCAAGACCATTACCCGCGCCGAGCTGGAAGACGCCAAGGTGGCAATCACCTGCGCGCTCGGGGTGTGCAAGCTCGACGCCGAAGTGGGCGATGCCAACGAGGCGTTGTCACGCGCCGAGCGCGCGTTGGCGAATTGCCGCGAGACGAGCGAGCCGGTGTCGGTGTACAAGCCCAAGGCCGGCGAGAAGAGCCAGAAACAGATCGACCAGGAGTGGACGGCGCGCTTCGAGGCGGTGTTGCAGAAAAACGAGCTGCGCCTGCTCTACCAGCCCATCGTCAGCCTCGGCGGCGACGAGCTGGAACGCTTCGAGGTGCTGGTCCGCCTGCCGATGGACGGGCGGGAGATGGAAGAGCACGAGTTCCTGCCGATCGCCGAGCGGGCGAACATGCTCAACAGCGTCGATCGCTGGGTGATCCTGAACACCCTGAAGAAGCTGGTCGTCAGCCTCAAGCAGAACGCCAACACCGTGTTCTTCGTGCGCCTGGGGCGCGGCGCACTGGAAGACGGCGAGCTGTTCCGCTGGATCCACGACCGGGTGAAGGCGTTGAAGCTGCCGCACGGCAGCCTGGTGTTCCAGTTCGACGAGCAGGACGCCCTGTCCCACCTGAAACAGGCACGCGCATTCTCCTTCGCCCTGCACAAGATCAACTGCAAGATCGCGCTGGACAACTTCGGCACCGGGCCGAACCCGTTCCAGCTGCTCAAGCACGTGCCGGCCGACTACCTCAAGATCAACCGCGCCTTCATGGAGGGGCTGTTGTCCAACCAGAAGAACCAGGAAGCGATCCAGAAGATCGCGCGCAAGGCCAAGGAGATCGGCAAGCCCACCATCGCGCCGAGCGTCGAGGACGCCGGCAGCCTGTCGGTGTTGTGGAGCCTCGGTACCGATCTCATCCAGGGTAACTTCCTGCAACCCCCCACCGACGCACCGAGCTACGACTTCTCGGCCATGATGGCCTGAGGGGCGGCGCGCCACCGGGCGCGCCCCCCGTCATCGGCTCAACCGCCGCGTTGCAGCGCCGCGATGCGATCTTCCAGCGGCGGGTGCGAGCGCAGCAACGCCTGCAGCCCGCGCCCGGCGGCACCGCCGATCCCGAACGCCGCCAGCTGGCCGGGCAGGTCGCCCGGCTGGCGGCGGCGCAGGGCCTCGAGCGCACCGATCATGTTGGGCGCCCCGGCCAGGCTCGCACCGCCCGCATCGGCGCGGAACTCACGCCGGCGCGAGAACCAGGCGGCAATGATCGCCGCGAGGATGCCGAGCACCAGTTCAGCGACGATGCTGGCGATGAAATACCCCGGGCCGATTCCGCGTTCGGTGCGAAACACCACGCGATCGACGAGCATCCCGATGACCCGCGAGAAAAAGATCACGAAGGTGTTCAGCACACCCTGCAGCAGGCCCATGGTGATCATGTCGCCGTTGGCGACGTGGCTGACCTCGTGCGCCAGCACCGCCTCCACTTCGCCGCGATCCATGGATTCGAGCAGCCCCGTACTGACCGCCACCAGCGCGCTGTCGCGACGCATGCCGGTGGCGAACGCGTTCGGTTCGGGCGAGGCGAAGACGCCGACGTCCGGCATGCCGATACCGGCCTGCTGCGCCTGGCGCCGCACGGTGTCGACCAGCCAGCGCTCGGTGGGCGAACGCGCCTGCTCGATCAGCTTGACGCCCATGCCGCGAATGGCCATCGACTTGGACATCGCGAGCGACACGAACGAGCCGCCGAAGCCGATGGCGAGCGCCATGATCAGGAGCCCGTTCAGTTGCCCGGGCATCCCCATCTCGGCCAGCCACGCATCCACACCGAGCACGCGCATCGAGACGCTCAGCACCGCCACGATGGAGAAGTTCGCCAACAGGTACAGGATCAGTCGCATACCGCTACTCCGGGAAAAGCCGTCATATAAGGGACGCGCCGGCGTATTACAAGGTCACTGCACCTCGAGACCGGTGACGTTCTGAAAGCCGCGCGGCAGCTTGCGACCGCGCCGGCCGCGCTCGCCGGCATAGTGCGCCAGTTCCTTGTGCGACAGCGTCAGGTGGCGGCGCCCCGCCAGCACCTTCAGCTTGTCGGCCTCGCCCAGGCACGCCACGGCCACCATCACTTCGCTGCCCGAGAGCAGTTTTTCACGCGGGATACCGAGGATCTTGTTGCCCTTGCCGCGCACCAGCTCGGGCAGCTCGGCGACCGGGAAGCACAACAGGTGGCCCTGGCTGGACGCCGCCACCAGCAGGTTGCCGGCATCGTACACCGGCGCCGGTATCAGCACGTCCGCGCCGCGTGGCACGTTCAGCACCAGCTTGCCTGCCTTGATACGGGTGTGCAGGTCGGCGACCCGCGCGATGAAGCCGAACCCGGCGTTGCTGGCGAGCACGTAGCGTTGCTCGTCCTCGCCCATGACCACGGCGACGAAGCGTGCACCGTCCGGCGGCTTGAGCCTGGCGGCCAGCGGGTCGCCCAGGCTGCGCGCCGACGGCAGGGTGTGCGCAGGCAACGCGTACGCGCGCCCGGTCGAGTCGAGGAACGTCGCCAGCGCCGTACTGTAACCGTTGGCGGCGTCCTGGAAACCGTCGCCCGACTTGTAGGCAAGCGCTTCGGGATCGAGCTCGTGGCCCTTGCCGGCGCGTACCCAGCCCCGTTGTGACAGCACCACGGTGACCGGCTCGTTGGCCAGCAGGTCGGCCTCCTTCAACGCCGCGGCGGGCGCGCGCTCGACCACGCCGGAGCGGCGTTCGTCACCATAGGTCTCGGCATCCGCCAGCAGCTCGCCGCGAATCAGCGTTTTCAGCCGCCGCGGCGAGCCGAGGGTCTGCTCGAGCGACTTGCGCTCGGCTTCGAGGTCGTCCTGCTCGCCGCGGATGCGCTGCTCTTCGAGGCGCGCGAGGTTGCGCAGCTTCAGGTCGAGGATCGCGTCGGCCTGGCGCTCGCTCAGCGCGAAGCGCTCCATCAGCACCGGCCGCGGTTCGTCGTGGCCACGGATGATCGCGATGACCTCGTCGATGTTGAGATAGGCGATCAGCAGGCCTGCCAGTATGTGCAGCCGTTCGGTCACCTTCTCCAGGCGCCACTGCAGGCGGGCGCGCACGGTGTGGGTGCGAAACTCCAGCCACTCGCCGAGCAGCGTGCGCAGGTCCTTGACCTGCGGGCGCCCGTCGAGGCCGACCACGTTCAGGTTCACGCGGTAGTTGCGCTCGAGGTCGGTGGTGGCGAACAGGTGGCTCATCAGCGCTTCGCTGTCGACGCGGCGGCTGCGCGGCACCAGCACGAGGCGCACCGGGTTCTCGTGGTCCGACTCGTCGCGCAGGTCCTCGAGCATGGGCAGCTTGCGCGCCTGCATCTGCTGCGCGATCTGCTCCAGCACCCGGCTGCTGGAGACCTGGTGCGGCAGGGCGGTCACGACGATGTCGCCCTGCTCGACTTCATAGCAGGCACGCGCACGGATACTGCCGGTGCCGGTGGCGTAGATCTGCAGCAGTTCCTCGCGCGGGGTGATGATCTCCGCGCCGCTCGGGTAGTCGGGCCCGCGAATGTGCCGGCACAGTTCGGCGACCGAGGCCCGCGAGTTCTCGAGCAGCCGGATGGCGGCGCTGACGACTTCACGCAGATTGTGCGGCGGGATGTCCGTCGCCATGCCGACGGCGATCCCGGTGGTACCGTTCAGCAGCACGTTCGGCAACCGCGAGGGCAGCAACCGCGGCTCGTGCAGCGTGCCGTCGAAGTTGGCCACCCATTCGACCGTGCCCTGGCCGAGTTCCTCGAGCAGCGTACGCGCATACGGCGTCAGCCGTGCCTCGGTGTAGCGCATGGCCGCAAACGACTTGGGATCGTCTACCGACCCCCAGTTGCCCTGACCGTCGATCAACGGGTAACGGTAGGAAAAGGGCTGCGCCATCAGCACCATGGCCTCGTAGCAGGCGCTGTCGCCGTGCGGGTGGTACTTGCCGAGCACGTCGCCGACGGTGCGCGCCGACTTCTTGTGCTTGGAGGCGGCGCTCAGCCCGAGTTCGGACATGGCGTACACGATGCGGCGCTGTACCGGTTTCAACCCGTCGCCGATGTGCGGCAACGCGCGATCGAGGATCACGTACATCGAGTAATCGAGGTAGGCCTTCTCGGCGAAGCGGTGCAGCGGCTGATGTTCGAAGCCGTCGCGGTCGAATTCCTGGGTTGCGCTCATGGGCTGGGGTCCGCTGCGGCGGTCATTCCGCCAGGTGGCGCGGGGGTTGACTGACCTTTTCCTTCAACACCCGCTGGCGTTGCGCGACGATGCGCTCGGCGACCTCGTCGATGGCCTGCGACAGCCACATGCTGGTCTGCGAGCCCGGCGTGTAGACGGCCTCGCCGAACGCCTGCACACGATGATCGCGCAACAACTGGTTGACTTGTCGAAACTGCTCCGGCGAGCCGCGACGATAGACCGCGTAGGTGCGCCCACCGTTGCGGTTGAGCACCGAGAACACCGGCACGTCGCTGGGACCGTCGGCGATGTAGAGCATGTTGGAGAACGGCACACGCCGGTCGGCCTCCTCCATGCGCGCGTTGACGTCGATTTCCTCGGGGTGCTTGTTGACGCCCTTGTTGATCTCGAACAGCGCGCGCGTCTTGGTGGTGTTGTCGAGCGCGTAGCCGATGTGCGCGACGCGTTTTTCGCCGTCGCGCTCCTCTTCGAGCAACTCGCAACCCCAGACGCCGTCGACGTGCGCGGCGATCGCGCTGCCGAGAATCATCTGGCGCAGGCCGGTGCTCACGACGTAGTGCTCGAGGGTGATGTCGTGCTGCACGAAACGCGGCTCGGCGGTGACGCGGGTGCGCAGCTCGGAGAAGAAGCCGGGCAGCCCGGGGTAGAACTCGAGCTCCGCGCCGAACGCCTTCAACCGCTCGTTGCTGAGGCCCTCGAACACCCCGCGCCGGGTGTAGTCGAGAATGTGGTTGAGGTACAGGATCTCGCTGGTGGTCAGGGTCACGCCGCGGCGGCGATACTCGTCCGGCAACCGGTTGACCTCTTCCCAGAAGGCCTGCGAATCGACGCCGTAGTGGCGAAACAACGGCTCCTGCATGTAGCCGGGGATCAGCGTCTTGTCGAAATCCCAGACCACCGCGATGATGTTCTGCGAGAACAGCGGCCCGCTCATCAGACCTCCGCGAGGTTGCCCTTGCTCTCCAGCCAGCGCCGGCGATCGCCCGCGCGCCGCTTGGCGAGCAGCATGTCGAGGATGCCGTGGGCATTGCCCGCCTCGGCGCCGGCACGCCGTTTCTCGCCGGCAGCGTCGGCCGACTGCTCGACCGGGTCCAGGGTGAGGCGTACCAGGCGGCGCGTGTCGGGCGCCATGGTGGTGATGCGCAACTGCAGCGGGTTCATCTCGCCGAGCCCCTTGAAGCGGGTGACCGTCACCTTGCCGGTCCTCTTCTCGGCGGCGATGCGGTCCATCACGCCCTGGCGCTCGGCGTCGTCGATGGCGTAGAAGACCTCCTTGGCGACGTCGATGCGATACAGCGGCGGCATCGCCACGAACACGTGCCCGGCCCGCACCAGCGCCGGGTAGTGGCGCACGAACAGCGCGCACAGCAGTGTGGCGATGTGCAGACCGTCGGAGTCCGCGTCGGCCAGGATGCAGACTTTCCCGTAACGCAGCCCGTCGATGCTCACCGCACCCGGCTCAAGGCCGATGGCCACCGCGATGTCGTGCACTTCCTGCGACGCCAGGATCTGGTCCTGGTCGAGCTCCCAGGTGTTGAGGATCTTTCCCCGCAGCGGCATCACGGCCTGGAACTCGCGATCGCGGGCCTGCTTCGCCGAGCCGCCGGCCGAGTCGCCCTCCACCAGGAACAGCTCGGTGAGGGCCAGGTCCTGGCTCACGCAGTCGGCGAGCTTGCCCGGCAGCGCCGGGCCGGAAGCCACTTTCTTGCGGGCCACTTTCTTGGTCGCGCGCAGCCGCCGCTGGGCCTGGGCGATGACCAGTTCGGCCAGCTGGTCGCCCGTCTCCGGGTGCTGGTGCAGCCACACGGAGAAGTCGTCCTTGGCCACGCCGGAGACGAACGCCGCGCACTCGCGCGAGGACAGGCGCTCCTTGGTCTGACCCGAGAACTGGGGTTCGAGCATCTTCACCGACAGCACGTACGCCACGCGTTCCCACACGTCGTCGGGGGCGATCTTGACGCCGCGCGGCAACAGGTTGCGGTTCTCACAGAACTCGCGCACCGCCTCGGTCATCCCGGTGCGCAGCCCGTTGACGTGGGTGCCGCCGAGCGGCGTCGGCACCAGGTTGACGTAGCTCTCGGTGACGCTGTCGCCGTCGTCGGCCAGCCAGGCGATCGCCCAGTCCACCGCCTCGTCGTTGCCCTGGCGCGAACCGACGTGCGCCACCGCCGGGATCCGGGGCGCCTCGCCGAGGCGCGCCGCCAGGTACTCGGCCAGACCACGATCGTAGTACCACTCTTCGCGGGTGCCGTCGCGGCGGTTCTCGAACACGACGCGCAAGCCGGGGCACAACACCGCCTTCGCCTCGAGCACCGGTAACAGCCGCGGCACCGAGAAGCGCGGGCTGTCGAAGTATTGCGGGTCGGGCGTGAAGCGGATCCGCGTGCCCGAGTTGCGGCGCCCGACGCTGCCCACGACTTCGAGGTCGCTCAGTTTCTCGCCGCCGGCGAAAGCCATGTAGTACTCGTTGCCGTCGCGCTTGACCCAGACCTCGAGACGCGCCGACAACGCGTTGACCACCGACACCCCGACCCCGTGCAGCCCGCCCGAGAACCGGTAGCTGCGCCCGGAGAACTTGCCGCCGGCGTGCAACGTGCACAGGATCACCTCGACGCCGGGTTTCTTCTGCTCGGGATGCTTGTCCACCGGCATCCCGCGGCCGTCGTCGGTGACCTCGAGCGAGCCGTCCTCGTGCAACGTGACCTCGATGCGCGTCGCATAGCCGGCAATCGCCTCGTCGACGCTGTTGTCGATCACCTCCTGGGCGAGGTGGTTGGGCCGGGTGGTGTCGGTGTACATACCCGGGCGCTTGCGCACCGGGTCGAGCCCGCTCAGTACCTCGATCGATGCGGCGTCGTAAGCAGCGGCCATGGCGAGAGCACAATCCGTGAGGGGAATGACCGCGTATGATACCACTATATGCTGGGGTACAGGGTCAAGCGACACTCAACATGTAGTCCGTGCGCGGCACACTGCGGCGTGCCCCGCGCCGGCCCGGGCCGGGCCGCGCGAGCCCGCGAATACCGGTCTGTCGAGCGGCGGCCGAGCGCCGGACGGAGCGCCGCCGCCCCGCCCGACCGGCGTCGATACACCGCGCGCCCGCCCGGCGAATGGCGTGAGCGGGGCGGTCCACCGTGAACCGCGTTGCGCTCGATCCGAGCCACAGCGTGCTCGTGTCGGCCTCCGCCGGCACCGGCAAGACCTACCTGCTGGTGAGCAGGGTCCTGCGCCTGCTGCTGGAGGGCTGCCCACCCGAGTCGATCCTCGCCATAACGTTCACGCGCAAGGCCGCCGCAGAGATGCGCGAACGCGTGCTGGCTCGCGCCCGCGCCCTGGCGCTCGCCGACGGCCCGGCGCTGGACGTCGAACTGCGGGCGCTCGGCATCGCCGCCGG
>JBFJWO010000200.1:0-8855 GCA_041623575.1 Gammaproteobacteria bacterium | reverse complement strand
TTCGCCGACTATCCGAACACGCAGCTGCCGCGCGACCTGGTGATCAGCATCATGGTGGGCGACCTCTACCGCATCCGTCTCTATGGCGAAAAGGGCTTCCAGATCCCGCAACCGATCCCGGACCCCGTGCAGGCGGCCTACGAGGAGCTGGTCGCGCTCGGCTACACGGACCACATCAACGTCTGAGAACATCCCTGGCCCGGATGTCGTGGAGGTGAAAAGGGGACGGCGTGTCGCCCGGGGCAAGGCGCCGGTTTTCGACGTCAAGCCCTCGAGTCGAATTCGGGCTTTTCCTCCGACCTACCGCCTTCGCGCACTGTTCGGGCTGTCGAACTGCTCCATCAGCCAGTCGCGAAACGCGCGGATCTCGCGGCGCTCGCGGTCCTGCTCACGACAGACGAGGAACACCTTCTGCGGCAACGCCACCCGAGGCGCGACGGGGGCGACCAGCCGCCCGCTGTCGAGCAGCGCCTGCTCGAGCGGCAACAGCGCCAGCGCCAGGCCGAGCCCCTGCTCGGCGGCCTGGATGCAGGCGTCGTAGGTGTCGAACCACAACGCCTTGTCACCGGTCGCCTCGCCGTACCCGGCCGCGCGTGCCCACAGCGACCAGCCGTGGGGGAAGAACGCCATGTGGATCAGTCGTTGGCCGAGCAGCGCCTCGCGCTTGCCGGCGTCCAACCCCCGGGCAAAGGCCGGCGAGCAGACCGGGGCCGCTTCGAGGTCGAGCAGCTTCTCGCTGGTGAGGCCCGGCCAGTCGCCGAGCCCGTAGCGCACCGCCACGTCGACGTCGCTGGTGCGAAAGTCGACCAGTTGCTCGCTGGTCTCGATGTGCAGGCGCACCCCGGGCACGCGCTCCTGAAACGAATCCAGGCGCGGAATGACCACGTGCCGCCCGAGCGCCGACATCAGGTTGATGCGCAGCGAGGCGCTGGCGTAGTCGCGCAGCACGCGTTCGGTGCCGTCTCGCAGGCGCGCAAAGGCTTTTTCCACCACCGCCAGGTAGGCTCGCCCGGCATCGGTCAGCTCGAGCCGGCGGTTGGCGCGCAGGAACAGCGCGAACCCCAGCTCGCGCTCCAGCGCCTTGACCTGGTGGCTGACCGCCGAGGGCGTGATGTGCAACTCGCCCGCCGCGTGCTTGAAACTCTGGTGACGGCCTGCGGCGTCGAACACGCGCAGCAGGTGCAACGGCGGCAGGCGGCGGTTCACGGCGTGGCGACCTGCGCGCGGACCGGCGAATTGCAGGCGGCGCGGACCACGGGCACTCAGCCGCTGCCGAGGTAGGCGGCGATGATCGCCGGGTCGGCACGCGCTTGCGCGCCGGTGCCCGCCCAGCTGGTACGGCCGGATTCGAGCACTGCCACGTTGTCCGCCGTCTCGAGCACCCGCTGGGTGCTCTGCTCGACCAGCACGACCGCCAGCCCTTCGTCTTTGAGCGCCTCGATCACACGGTAGCATTCGTCGACCATCTTCGGCATCAACCCGAGCGAGAGCTCGTCGACCAGCAGCACCCGCGGGCCCGCCATCACCGCGCGCCCGATGGCGAGCATCTGCTGCTCGCCGCCGGACATCGAGCCGGCCCGCTGTGAGCGCCGTTCCGCGAGGCGCGGAAAGATGGCGTATACCCGGTCACGCTGCTTGCGCAGGCGCGCAGCATCGAGCAGGTGCCCGCCGACGGTGAGATTCTCGTCGACGCTGAGATCGGCGAAGACCCGGCGCCCCTCGGGCACCAGCGCGATGCGGCGTTGCACGCGCTCGCGCGCACCGAGCGAGGTGATGTCCTCGCCGTCGAGCGTGATCGCGCCGGCGCGCGGGCGCAGGTGCCCGGCGAGCGCCATGATGGTCGTGGTCTTGCCCGCGCCGTTGGCGCCGATCAGGGCGAAGATCTCACCGGCGCCCGCCTCGAAGGAGAGCTCGTCCACGGCGCGCATGTCCCCGTAGCCGCAGGTCAGCGAGCGCACCGCCAGCATCAGGCCGCCTCGCCGCCGAGGTAGGCGCTGCGCACGCGGGGGTCGGCCATGACCTCGTCGCTGTCGCCGAAAGCGAGCCGCCGCCCCTGGTCCTGCACGTACAACACCGGGCAGGTGCGCACCACCTCGCGCAGGTTGTGCTCGATCAGCAGCACGCTGCGCCCGCCGCTCGCGAGCGTCGCGATCAGGTCGGCCATCGCCGAGGCCTCGGCCTGGTTGAGACCCGCCAGCGGTTCGTCGAGCAGCAGCAGGCGCGGCTGCAGGGCCAGCGCGCGCGCGACCTCGAGGTATTTGAGGTAACCGAGCGGCACCTCGCCGGGGAAAGCCTCGGCGGCGTCGGCGATGCCGACGAACGCCAGCAGTTCGCGGGCGCGTGCCATCTCCGCATCGCGCTTGCGGTGGCTGAGCGCGGCCAGCGGCGATGCCATGTGCCGTTTGCCGGCCGCCAGCGCCACGTTGGCGGCCAGGGTCTGCGAGCGCAGCGGGCGCACGATCTGCTGGCCCAGCGCGAGCCCCGCGCGCACGCGCCGATCGACGCTCCAGTCGGTGATGTCCTCGCCGGCGAGGCGCACGCGTCCCGCCTGCGGTCGGACCAGCCCGGTGATGGCGCGCATCAGCGTGGTCTTGCCGGCGCCGTTGGGACCGATGATGCCGAGCAACTGGTCGGCGCCCACCTCCAGCGACACGTCGTCCACCGCGGCCACGCCGCCGAAGCGCACGCTGACCCCCGCCACCGACAGCAGCGCACTCATCGCCCGCGCCTCGACGCGGCCCACCAGCGCGCCACCTGGCCGGCCACGCCGTCGGGCATGAAACGCATGGCGAGAAACAGCAACGCGCCGTACATCAGCAGCTTGTAGTCGTCGATCACCTGGAACCACAGCGGCAGCACCGACAGCACGGCCGCCGCCAGGACCACGCCCCACACCGAGCCGATGCCGCCGACGATGACCATCGCGAGCACCGTCACCGACTCGACGAAGCCGAAGCTGTCGGGGCCGATATAACGCACGTTGTGGGCGTACAACGCACCGGCGACACCCGCCCCCGCGGTACCGATGACGAAAGCCCACAGCTTGAAACGCGGCACGTCGATGCCGAGGATGCGGGCGGTGTCCTCGTCGTCGGCGATGGACTCGAACGCGAAACCCATCCAGGAGCGGCGGATGTGCAACGCGAGCAAGGCGAACACCACCGCGCACCCCACGGCCAGCGCCAGCAGCCCGGGACGGCCGAACTCGGCGGCCGGGATCCCCGAGATGCCGATCTCGCCGCCGAGCACGTCCTGTTTGCGCACCACGCCGACGAACAGGAAAGACACACCCATGGTGGTGATGGCGAGAAAGTCGTGGCGCACCCTGAGCGACGCCAGGCCGACCACGAACCCGATCGCGCCGGCACTGAGGGCGGCGGGCGCCAGCGCCGCGATCAGCGGTAACCCGGCCTTGGTCAGCAACGCCCCGGTGTAGGCGCCGATCCCGTAGAAGGCCGCGTGGCCGAGGCTTATCTGCCCGCAGAATCCCGTGATCACGTTCAGCGACAGCGCGAACAGCACGGCAATGGCCATGGTGGTCGCGATGATGATCTCGTAAGCCACGACTCAAGCGCCCCGCAGCAGGCCCTGGGGGCGCAGCATCAATACCGCGATCAGGAACGCAAAAGCGAGCGCGTCGCGATCGAGAAGGTGCCCCGCGTAGACCGTGCCGAACGATTCGATCACCCCGAGCGCCAACGCGGCGAGCAGCGTCCCGCGAACGCTGCCGAGGCCGCCGAGCACGATGATGGCGAGCGCCTTGTAGGAAGGCACCGCGCCCATGGTCGGCTCGACGAGATTGTTGAGCAGGGCCACCATCACGCCGGCGGCGGCGGCGAGCGCCGAGCCGATGAAGAAGTTGAGGTAGCGAACCTTCTCGATGTCGATACCGCAGGATTCCGCCATCTTCGGATCGGTGACGGTGGCGCGCCAGGCGACCCCGGTTCGCGTGTGCCCCGACAGCCAGGCCAGCAGCGCGAGGAACCCGACCGCCATCGCCACCACCGCGATCCGCGCCTGGCTCAGCAGGATGCCGCCGCCGATGTCGACCTGCTGTTGCAGGGGCGGCGAGACGAATGACAGCCCGAAGCTGCCGAACACGATCCGGTAGACTTCCTCGGCGGCGATGAACAGGCCGATCGATGCGATCAGCGCGACGAACGGCGGGCGCTCGAGCAGGGGGCGATAGGCGAGCCGGTAGACGACCATGCCCAGCACGCCGACGCCGAGCATGGCGGCACCCAGCGCGAGCGTCAGACTCCCGGTGTGGTTGGTGACCAGCACCCCGACGTAGCCGCCGAGGGTGAACAACGCCGCGTGCGCGACGTGCAGGATACGCAACAGGCCGTAGACCAGGGTCAGGCCGAGCGCGATCAGTGCGTAGATCGCCCCCTGAACGACGCCCTGGACGACGAGTTCGGCGAACAGCACGCGCGCGAGTCGGCGCTACGCGCCCGGCGCGCGCAGGCGGCCGGGCGCGGCGCCGGTCCGGCTCACTTTTCCGGCGGCGCGAGCAGCAACGGGTCCGAGATCCTGGCGTAGTGGTGCCAGTTGCCGTCGCGCACCACCTGCACCTCGACGTCTTTCTTCACTTCGCCCAGCGCGTTGAACGATATCCGCCCGGTGGCGGCGTCGACCGTGGTCGCGGCGATCGCATCGCGCAGCTTCGCCTTGTCGGCCGGCCCGGCCTGTTTCAGGGCCTGCGCCATCACCAGCACCGCGGTATGGGTCGAGGCGCCGACCATGTCCGCGGGGTAGCCGGCCTTCTTCTGGAAGCCGTCGATGAATGCGCGCGCCTGCGGGTCGCTCGAGTCGCGATCGAGCGAGGTGGTGATCACCACGCCCTCGGCCGCCGGCCCCGCGATCTCGATGAACTTCTGCCCGTCGTAACCTTCCTGCCCGATCACGGGCACATCGACGCCGGCCGCCCGCAACTGGCTGACCAGCGGACCGGCGGTGAAAAAATAGCCCGAGGCGTAGATCGCCTGCGGCGCGTCCGCCTTGACTTTCGAGACGATGGGTCCGAACTCGCGGTCGCGAATGCCGTAGTCGTACTCGCTGACGATCTCGATGCCGAACCGGGGCGCGGCCTCGCGAAAGCCCGCCGCCAGCGACTTGCCGAAGTCGTTGTTCAGGGTGATCATCGCGACCCGCCGCTTGCCCATCATCTCGCCGATCAGCTTGGCGCCGGCACGGCCCTGCACCTCGCCCATGAACGAGGTACGAAACACGTAGTCGCCCGAACGGGTGATATCGGGATGCACGGCGTAGGCGGAGATGTAGGGGGTCGCGTTCTCCTGGAAGATGGTCGAGGCGGCCCGCGTCGAGCCCGAGTAGCTGCCCGAGATACCGGCCACGATCCCGTCCTGGGTGATCATCTTCACCGCCAGCGGCGCGGCCTCCTTCGGGCTTGCCTGGTCGTCGTAGACCACCAGTTCGAGCGGCCGCCCGTTGACGCCGCCGGCGGCGTTGACCTGATCGACCGCGAGTTCCGCGCCCTTCAGCGCCGAGTTGCCGTCGGCCGCGGCGAAGCCGGTCAGCGGCACGTTGAATCCGATCTTGATACTCTGGGCGCCGGCCACGGCGAACGGACCCGTCGCCAGTGCGATCGCGGCCGCGGCCAGCGCGCTGCGGGAAAACGTGTGCATGGTCTCCTCCTGGTGGTCGGTTGGGCGCGCGCGTCGCCGCGGGTCTGGCCGCGCGTGCGCGAGCCGGTGTCGCCGGGTCCTCGGGCCCGGCTTGCACCGCGCCTTCTTTGCGGGCGCGAAACGAGCGCGGGCAAGAATAGCACAGCGATCGGGGCGCACTGAGACGAGCGGCGCGCGTATGCATTACCATGACCCGCGGCGCGGCTTCGCCGCCGTGCGAGCCGCGACTCGCCACCACCGGAGGTCCTCATGGCACTGACCGAAAAGCAGCTCGAGCTGTGCGCCACCAGCCGCTGGGATTTCAGCGACCTCACGGCACTTTTCGTGAACTGCACGCTCAAACGCTCACCGGAGCCCTCGCACACCGAAGGGCTGGTCGAGATCTCGCGTGCGATCATGGAGAAGAACGGTGTCGCCACCGAGTCGTTGCGCGCGGTCGACCACGACATCGCCTACGGCGTCTACACCGACATGACCGAGCACGGCTGGGCCAGCGACGACTGGCCGCGCCTGCACGAGAAAGTGATGGCCGCCGACATCCTCGTGCTCACGACCCCGATCTGGCTCGGCGAGAAGTCCTCGGTCTGCACCAAGCTCATCGAGCGTCTCTACGGCGGGTCCGGCGAACTGAACGACCAGGGCCAGTACGCGTACTACGGGCGCGTCGGCGGCTGCCTGGTGACCGGTAACGAAGACGGCGCCAAGCACTGCGCGATGAACATCCTCTACTCGCTGCAGCACCTCGGTTACGTCATCCCGCCGCAGGCGGACGCGGCGTGGCTCGGCGAAGCCGGCCCCGGGCCCTCTTACCTCGACCCGGGCTCGGGCGGGCCCGAAAACGACTTCACCAACCGCAACACCACGTTCATGACCTGGAACCTGCTGCACCTCGCGCGGGTTCTGAAGACCGCCGGCGGCGTGCCGGCCCACGGAAACCAGCGCTCGGCGTGGGAGGCCGGCTGCCGGTTCGATCACCCCAACCCGTTGTACCGATGAGCCTGCTCGACGACGCGCAACGCGCGGCCTTCGATCGCGAGCGTCGCTGGACCCTCATCCTGTGCTACAACGCGGCCCGCAACGACCCCTGCATCGAGCACCATCACCCGCGCTACACACCCCTGCGCATGGTGCCCGACAGCGCGCTCGAGCAGGCGCAGCTGCGCCTGTCCGCACCCGGCGACAAGGCCGCGTTCCTGCGCAAGGCCGGGCGGCGCGCGCAGATCGAGAGCGCCGCGAACGGGAATCCCGACTAGCCAGCCACGGCGATCGCGACGGACGGCTGCAAATGAACGTCTCCACCTGGCGCCGCCACCGGGCGCTCAACGTGCTGCAGTCGCTGTTGCTGCTGACGGCCATGGCCGGCGTGCTCGGCGGGCTCGGCTGGGTGATCGCCGGGGGCGCCGGTGTGCTCTGGGCACTGGCCGGCGGGATCGTGCTGGTGGCGCTCAACCCGGGTCTCTCGCCGCGCCTGGTCCTGCGCGCCTACGGGGCGCG
This sequence comes from Gammaproteobacteria bacterium, assembly GCA_041623575.1. Classification (GTDB taxonomy): domain Bacteria; phylum Pseudomonadota; class Gammaproteobacteria; order JAHELT01; family JAHELT01; genus JAHELT01. The sequence continues at coordinate 1,713 of JBFJWO010000200.1, read as the reverse complement.
CCCGCTCGCCCCCCACCTGGCGCCGGAACTCAACGAGATGGTCCGGGTGCTGGCCGAGCGCGCCCGTCTGCCCGCCGTGCCGGCGCTCTACCTGATACCGAGCACGCTCATCAACGCTTTCGCGGTCGGCTCGAGGCGCACGGCCGCGGTGGCCGTCAGCGATGCCCTCCTGCGTACGCTGGACCCGCGCGAAATCGCGGGCGTGCTCGCGCACGAGATCAGCCACGTGCGCCACAACGACATGTGGGTGATGGGCCTTGCCGACCTCTTCAGCCGGCTCACGACGACGTTCTCCACACTCGGCCAGGTACTGCTGCTGCTCAACCTGCCGTTGCTGCTGTTCTCCGACTACACGATAAGCTGGACGGCGATCGCGATCCTGATACTCGCGCCCACCGCCAGCGCCCTGATGCAACTGGCGTTGTCGCGAACGCGTGAGCACGACGCCGACCTGGGCGCGGCCGAGTTGACCGGCGACCCGCGAGGACTGGCCTCGGCGCTGGCGAAGATGGAGCGCTACCAGGGCCGTTTCGTCGAGCAGGTCCTGTTGCCGGGAAGCCGGCTCCCCGAGCCGTCGCTGTTGCGCACCCACCCGCCCACGCAGGAGCGCATCGAACGGCTGCTCGCGCTCGAACCGGGCCGCGCCCCGCCCGCGGCGCCGGCACAACTGGCGTCGCTGCCCGCCGACCGCTTCCCGGTCGTGCGGCGCCGGCCGCGCCGGCATTTCAGCGGAAACTGGTACTGAAACGACCGCCCGGTCGAAGGCATCGCCGATCGAAAAGCACCTGTGCCGCAGCCCGCGACACGCGAGCGCGCCCGGAAAAAAGTCGAAACCGATGGCCCGGTGCCGGGCCGGACCCTTATAATCCGGCGAAACCGACGCGATATCATCCTGCGCACAGTCCGGGCGCGCGCTCACCGGCGCCGGCTGACCGCCTGCGGTGGTGTGCAACTTGCTTGTAAAACCGCGGCCACCACCGTGCCGGCATGGGCGTCGGGCACGAAACCAGACCGGCGCGAGCACCACTACCGACGCCGCGAGGGCTGCGACAAAAGAACCGCCGACGCGCGCCGCGCGAGGCGGCAAGCGTGGAGTGGAGACAATGCGAATGAAGGAGTACACGCGCGCCGTGGCGGCGCTGTTCGGCCTGTGCGCGATGTTCGCAGTGCAGCCCGTCGCGGCGCAGATACGCGATCGCGGCTCGGATATCGAGACCAGCGTATTCGTTGCGGCACAGCTCTCGGCCGGCCTGCGCGAGACGTTCTCCTTCCAGGGCGACGATTTCGACATCGGCGACGGCACCACCCTTGCGATCGGGGCAGAGCTCGGCGACGACGGCCCCTGGCGCACCCGCATCAGCATCGGCTACACGTTTCACAGCGCCGACACCGGGCCGAGCGAAAACGAGTTCTCGGTGTTTCCCATCGACCTGGTGTTCGTGCACCGCCTCGGCGCCTCGGCGGAGGTCGGCATCGGTGGCAGCTACTACGCGAGCCCCAAGTACGAAGCCGATTCGCCCACCGAATCGCAGGAGATCGAGTTCGACGACCAGTTCGGTTTCCTGCTCGAGGTGAGTTACGCACCCGCGCGGCTGTTTCGCATCGGCGCACGCTACAGCTACGTGACCTACAGCCTCTCCGACACGCGCTTCAACTTCCCCGACGGCAGCAACGACAACGAACTCGACGGCAGCGCGCTCAGCGTCTACGCCG
>JBFJWO010000199.1:0-8859 GCA_041623575.1 Gammaproteobacteria bacterium | reverse complement strand
TGCCATCCCTGGACCTTGCGCGTGCGCCAGAAGAACACCAGCGTGTGCCGCTCGTCGATCGGCGTCGCGAACCCGACGATGCCGAAGCTCGGGCCCGGGCCGGCGCCCGGGCCGTAGGGGATCTCGAGGCGCAGCCAGTGAGCGCCGGTGTCGCCGAACTCTACCCAGTCGAAATTGACGTCGCGCTGGGTGGTCTTCTCGAACACGAAGCCATGCTCGGTCTTGCGCGCTTTCATCTCGGCCGCCTTCTCACCGCGCGCCATGGAGTGGGAAGCGGCGTGCAGGTAGGAGCCGTGCATCGGGTCCATGACGTTGTCGAGCGCGTAGCGGTAGTTGCATTTCCACAACGCCGTGCAGAGAAAGCTGCTGTACAGCTCCGAGGTCAACGGCTCGGGCAACGCCAGCTCGACCGGTTCGGGGCGCACGGCGTCGCCGAAGTAGACGAACACCGCGCCCTGGATCTCGCGCGCCGGGTAGACCTTGTTGGTGTGCTGCCCTTCCAGCGGGCACCCGTCCACCGCCGGCACCGTCGCGACCTGGCCCTCGCCGGTCACCTGCACGCCGTGATACCAGCAGGCCAGGCGGTCGCCGAGGTTCCAGCCGAGCGACAACCGCGCGCCGCGGTGCGGGCAGCGGTCGGCCAGCGCGTGGATCTTGCCGTCGCCGTCGCGCCACAACACCAGGTCCTCGCCGAGGCGTGTGATCCCGACAGGGGCGTCGCCGACCTGCCAGCTCGGCACGACCGGGTACCACAACCGGCGCAGGCCCTTGTTCAGCAGGGCTTCGACGTCCGATGCATCGATCGCAGCAGCGGTGCTCATGGAGTCCTCCGTATCACAGGTGCCGGGCCGTCAGAATTCGCCGCCCGGCGTGCGTGCCGGGATGTAGTGCAGCACGCGGCGCTCGGCCAGGATCACCAGCAGGTAGGCGACGATACCGATCAGCGTCAGCAGGATGATGGCGACGAACACCATCGCCGTGTTGGCCGAGCCGCTGCCGAAGACCAGCAGGTAACCCAGCCCGGTATTGCCGCCGACCATCTCGCCGACCACCACGCCGATCACGGCCAGGGTGGAGCCGATGCGCAGCCCCGCGAACAGCGGCGGCATGGCGGCGCGGAACTCGACCTTCCAGAACAGCTGCAGCCGGCTCGCCTTGAACGAGCGGGCCAGGTTGACCAGGTCGCGGTCGAGCGTGCGGATCGCGCCCAGCACGTTGATCATGATGGGAAAGAACACGATCAGCACGGCCACCAGGATCTTCGGATAGATGGTGAACCCGAACCACATCACGAACAGCGGCGCGAAGGCGACCTTCGGCGCGATCTGCAAGGCGAGGATGTAGGGTGAGAGCACGAACTCCGCGGACGGCGACATCCCCAGCACGTAACCGATCACCATGCCGAGCAACGCCCCCAGCGCGAAGCCCACGATCACTTCGAGGCTCGTGTACCCGATGTGATAGAACAGGCGCTCGGCACTCAGCATGCGCAGCAACTCGTCGAACACCTGCGAGGCCGGCGGGATGACGTAGGCCGGGATGTCGAACGCGTCCGGCCCCCATTCCCACCCGGCGAGGAACACGAGCAGCACGGCGAGGCTGATCGCGGCCTGCGGGCGCAGCAGCGCGTCTCTCACCCCGGCCAGGGGCATGGCTGCGCCGGCGTCGACGCCCGTCGTGTCCGCCACCGTCTGTTTCACATCAGCCATGGCTCCCCCTGACCGGCGCGGACCTAGGGCACGAAGGCGTTGGTGTAGAGATCCTCGAGCCTGCTCGCCCGGCGGACGATGCCCTGCTTGACGTAGAAATCCTGCACCTCGGCCAGGCGCCCGGCATCGATGGCGCCGGGCTGCGCCTGACCGGCATACACGTACTCGTTGTACAGCTTGAAGACCCGGGCGATCGAAGCCTCCTTGCCCTGGTGACCCTTCACCTCCTTGACGTAGTCGACGGCGGCACCGTCGGGATCGCTCATGATGTCGCGCATGCCCTTCAGCGTCGCGCGCACCAGCTTGCCCACCAGTTCCGGTCGCTGCTCGATCAGCTCGTCGGAGGCCAGGATCGCCTGCGCCATGCTCGGGAAATAGTTGCCCGAGGGGACGATGCGCACCGTGCGGCCCTGGTCCTGGACGATCCCGATCCAGTCCGGCACCGCCGCCATCGCCGAGACCTGCCCGGCCAGGAACAGCTGCCAGACGTTCACCGGCCCCGCCGCCTGCGCTTCGACATCGTTGCGCGTGAGCCCGGCGCTGCTGAGCATCCCGAGCAGCGAGTAGAACGTGGTGTCCTGGTACGACATCACCGAGACCTTGTGACCCTTGAGATCGCCGGGGCCCTTGATCGCGCTGTCGGCCGGCACCACCAGCTGCGTCAGCGAGCCGCTGCCGAGCACCGCCACCGCCTTCACCGGGATGCCGTTGGCGCGCACGATGATGGGGGTGTCGCCGATCGCGCCGCCGATCGCGGCGTTGCCGAGGCCGACCTGCTTGGCGACATCGACGCCGCCCTGCGCGGTCTGGAATTCGACGTCGAGGCCCTCGGCGCCGTAGTAGCCGCGCTGCTTGGCCAGCATCCAGGGCCCGAACGCGGGCAACGAGGCGATGGCGGGCAGCAGGTAGGTGACTTTCTCCGCGGCCACCGCCGGCGGCGTTGCGAGCGTGCCGAGCACCGTCGCGACCAGCATCGCGGTCAGCGCACGGGTGAATTTGGTTCGCAGTTTCATGACCATTCCTCTCTAGTCGATCAGTGGACGGCGGTCTGTTCGCCGATGTGCAGCAACGCCATCAGTTCCGGGACGTACCGGGCGAGGCCGGGGTGGTTGCGACGTTTGATGGGATCGTCCCGATCCGGCAGGTCGATGGTGAACTCCTTGATGATGGTGCCCGGGCGCTGGCTCATGACCAGCACCCGGTCGGACAGCGTCACGGCCTCGACCAGGTCGTGGGTGATGAACAGCGCCGTCTTCCCCTCTTCTTTTACCGTGCGCGCCAGTTCCTGCTGCAACACCATCTTGGTCTGCGCATCCAGTGCGGAGAACGGCTCGTCCATGAGCAGCACGGTCGGGTCGACGGCGAGCGTGCGCGCCAGGGCGGCGCGCTGGCGCATCCCGCCCGAAAGCTGGTGCGGGTAGTGATCGGCGAAACCGGACAGGTGACACTTGGCCAGCAACGCCAGCGCGCGCTCGCGCCGCCGCGCCGCCGCCACGCCTCGGATCTCCAGGCCGAACTCGACGTTCTCGCGGATCGTGCGCCAGGGCAGCAACAGGTCCTTCTGCAGCATGAACGCCACGTGCTCGTTCGGCTCGGTGACCCGCTCGCCGTCGACGTAGATTTCGCCCTCGCTCGGCTGGTCGAGTCCCGAGCCCATGTTGAGCAGGGTGCTCTTGCCGCAGCCACTGGGCCCGATCAGCGAGACGACCTCGCGGTCGCGCACCGTAAGGCTCAGGCTTTGCACAGCGGTGATGTAGGTCTCGGCGCCACGGCGCCGCTGATTGTGGTTGCGGAAACGCTTGCTCACCTGGCGGAACTCGAGACGCGTATCGCTCATGACGGTGAACGGCTAGCGGCCGAGGCGCGCCATTTCGGCCCGGAACGACTCCTCGGTCCAGTCGCGACCGTCGGGCCCGTGGACGCCCGCTTCGTTCAGCCCGGCCACGATGGCGGCGAGCTCGTCGACGCCGTCGCGAAACAGGCGCTCCAGCGCGTCGCCCAGCGCGTTCTCGTGCGCGGTGGGCGGCGCGAAACGCGTCTGCCAGACGATGTTGGTGATGGCGTCGGTCGTTTCGATGCTGCCGGCACCGCCCTTGTTGCTCCGTCCGCTGCCCTGCCGCGGCTGCAGGGCCAGGTTGTACTCGGTCATGGTGCCTCCGGGATTCTCGGCTCGGGGCCCGCTCAGTCGGGCAGGTCGACCAGCACGGCATCGCCTTCGATGCGCACCGGGAAGGTCTTCACGTCCTCCTCGGCGGGCCCCGCCAGGCACTTGCCGCTCGGGATGTGGAACACCGCGCCGTGCAGCGGGCACTCCACCTCCTCGCCGTCGACGAACCCCTGCGACAGCAGCGCGTAGGCGTGCGGGCAGACATCCTCGATCGCGTAGTACTCGCCGTCGACGCGGAACACGCCGACGGAGTGACCGCCGACCTCGACCGAGATCGGTTCGTCCTCGTCGATGTCGTCGACGGCGGCGACACGCTGCCAGTTACCCGACATGGAGCGTCCTCCGTTGTTTTATATAAGAAACAACGTTTGTTATGAGAAACATGCTAGCAGGCAAGTTGATCTGCGGCAAGCATTATTGCGGCAACGACGCCGCGCGCATTTGCCGCCGCTAGGGATCCAAAACGCGGCCGCTGCGAACCCGGTCCCGGCACATCGATGCAGCCCTGGCGCCGTCGCGCCCTGCATCCATCAGCGCCGGGGCACAGCGGCATTGTCCGGCAACCGACTTGCCTCGTCGATGCTCGTCGCGTCGCGCGCCCGGCGCCGGCCAGTACAATGCAACTACGTCACAGGGCATGCGTGCATAAGTCACGGCGGGTTGGTGCACGCCTCCCTACTCTGCCTGCAAAACACGCCGCACTGCGACGAGCGGACCGGCACCAAGACAACTTCCGAAGGTGGGCGATGGGATGGAAACGACGGACCTCAACCCCGACCGGCAATTGCTGCTGAGTTATCTGGGCCCGGACGAGCGCATCGTGCACGCTCACGGCCAACACCCTTGCGACCGGCACGGGCTCGACTGCCCGGCCGCGATGCGTGGCGCGGCAGCGGTCGAGAACGGCACGGCGGTGGCGTCGTGAGCGCCGCGAACGCCGCGAGCGGCGTCAGGGTGACCCTGGGCGAGGCGCTCGGTGAGTTCCTGAGCCACCTCGACAACTGGCTGTTCATCGTTCCGCCGCTGCTCATGGGCGGTGCGCTGCTGGTGCTCGATCCGCAGCCCGTCTACCTGCTGTGGTTCGTCGCGGGCTGGCTGATCTTCCTGCCCCAGGAGTACCTCACGCACGTGCTGATACTCCATCACCGCCCGTTGCAGAACCGCTTCGCCTACCGCCAGCAGTACCGGCTGCATCTGGGTCACCACGATTTCCCGCGCCGCCTCGACCTGATGTACATGCCGCGCTGGCTGACGCTGCCGATGACGGCGATCAACGCGGTCCTGCTCTACCTGGTCACCGACAGCACCGGCCAGTGGCTGGCGGCGCTCAGCGGCACGTTCGTCGGCTACGTCGTCTTCGAGTGGTCGCACATGCTCTGCCACGTGCCCTACGTGCCCTCGAGCCAGTGGTTGCGCCGCATGCGCCGGCGGCATCTGTGGCATCACTACCGCGACGAGACCCGCTGGTTCGCGGTCTCGTTGCCCTGCGCCCCGCTGGACGAACTGCTGCGCAGCGGCGGGCAACCCGACGGCGGCGCCAACGAGCGCTGCCGCTACCTCGGGGTGGCGCCGGACGACCCGCGCCTGCTCGCCGCGCGCGAACACTTCGCCGGGCGCAGCAGCGGCTCGCCGGACTGCTCGCGCATCTGGCTGGGAAACCGCGAGACGGCCGGGTCGGAGGCCAGCTCATGAGCGCGCCGGCCCGCAGCGAGCAGCGCGGCGCCCGCGAACTGTCGCTCAGCGGCCCTGACGCGGCCGCGGCCATCGCGCTCGCCAGGCCCAACGGCTGGGTGTTCAGCGCCTGGCTGCTGGCTCACCTGGCGGTCTCGGCGAGCCTGGTCGCGCTGATCGTCTACTACCCGCAGCCGCCGGCCGTGCTGCTGCTGAGCCTGGCGCTCGGCAGCGAGCTGCATGCACTCACGGTGCTGCAGCACGATTGCGGTCACCGCAACGCCTATCGCTCGCAGGCGGCGAACCTGTGGGTCGGGCGGTTCCTGGCCTTCTTCGTGTTCCTGCCCTTCACCAGCTTCACCGAGCTGCACAAGCAGCATCACCGTTTCACCGGCGAGCCGGAAAAGGACCCGGACGAGTGGTACTACGCCGGCGGACCGCGCTGGCTGTTCCTGCGCGAAGGCCTGTTCATGCCGCGCTTCATCAAGGAGTCGTTGACCGCTCGACTGCCCGCCCCGGTCCGCGCCCGGGTACGCCGTGAGCTCGCCGCCAACGTCGTGCTGCTCACGCTGCTCGTGGGCGCGTCGCTCCACTACGGTTTCTTCGCGGTGGTGTTCTACGCACTGCTGCTGCCGATGGCGGTGCTGGCGCTGGTCATCAACCCGATCGCCCGCGGCTACGAGCACTTTCCCGTCGCCCTGCTGGATCGCGACTCGCCGCAACGACGCAACCTGGCAAACAATACCGTCACCGTGCACAACCGGTGGCTGGGCCTGCTGTGGGCCAACATCGTCTACCACGTCGAGCACCACCTGTATCCCGGCGTACCGTTCTACCGCCTGCCGCGGCTGCACCGCCTGCTGCGCGAACGCCGCTCCTACCTCGTCGAGCCGTATACGCTCTACAGCCTCTTTCACCGGCACACGCCCTTGCGGCGCTCCGTCGAGCCGTCGACGAGCACGGCACCCTGACAACCAGAACGGGAGGGAACATGCAAGCCCACGAGTCGAACGATCTGCACGCCTGCCTCGAGCGCTTTCGCGACCTGGCCAACGCCAATCAGCGGGTGTGCAAGCTCATCCAGGGCTGGCGCCCGGTGATCGTGATCAGCCCGACTGACGTAGCGCCCGGGGAGGACGCGCCGGTGTACGCGGCGCGGGTGGACGGCGCCATCGGCGCCTGGCGATCCAGCGAGCCCGACAGCGACTGGACGATCCGGTTGAGCGCGCCGCAGGAAGTGCTGAGGCAGGTGTTCAGCGGCGAGCTCAATCCCGCGCGCGCGCACCTCGACGGCAGCTTGCAGGTGTTCGCCGAGGACCGCGACCAGGTGAAGCTCGACGCCATCAGCCTGATCCTGTGGGGCGTGTGACGTGCGCGGCGCCCGCGACCTGATCCAATACCTGTGCGTCAGCGCCGGCATGGCGCTGGCGGTGAGCTGTTTTCTCGTCCTGGAAGGCCTGTTCCGCTATGTCGGCGGTGTGCAGGTCGCGATCGCGGTGCTCGTCGCCGGCGGACTTTGCCTCGGCGTGGCCGCGGCGGTCGCCGAACTCGCGAGCCGCTACCCGGCGGCGCCCGGTATCCGGACCTATTTCAAGCAGGCATTCGGGAATCGGGCGTCGCTGCTGCTGACTTTCGTGTACCTCTTCATGCTGGCGCTGGTCGCCGGTGTCGAGGGCGTCATCCTCGCCCGGGTCATCGCCCTGGCCGCCCCGCAGCAGCTGGCTTCCGCGCTGCCCGGCGTCCTCCTGGCGCTGGTGCTGGCGATGAACGTCGCCGGGGTCGAGCTGTCGCGCCGCGTGCAGACCCTGACCACCCTGCTGATGATCGCCGGCGTGTTCGCCATCGGCGCGAACGCGCTGCTCGACGCACCGGCCGCGCTCGGCGCCCCGGCCGCGCCCGAAACCTCGCTGGCCGGCCTGGGGACCGCGGTGGCGCTGGCGTTCTTTCTGTTCGTCGGCTTCGAATGGGTCACGCCGCTCGGCCGTTCGCCGCAGGCCTACCGGCGCTCGATCCCGTGGGCCATGCTCGGCGCCGTCGTGGTGCTGGGTGCGATGTACGCACTTTTCGCCCTGGCGATCGAACACAGCGGCAGCACCGGCGCCGGCCATTCACCGCACGTCGCCGTCGCCCGTTTCGCGCTGGGCGAGGCGGGCATCGCGCTGGCCATCGGGCTGTCGGTGCTGGCGGTGTTCACGTCGCTCAATGCCGGCATCCTGGGCGCGAGCCGGCTGGTCTACGCGCTGGCGCGCGAGGAGCAGTTGCCTCGCTGGTGCGCGCGGCTCTACCTGCGTACCGGCGCCCCGGTCGGCGCGCTCTCGCTCATCGGCGCGCTGGCGGCGGCCGCGATGGCGCTGGTGGTGGTGTTCGAGTTGCAGCTGGCGGCGGCCGCGGTGGCCGCGGCCATCGTCTCCGTGACCTACGGCGCCCTGTTGCTGGCCACGGCCCGCCTGCGCCGGCAAGCGCCGGCGACGACGATGCTGTTTCGTTGCCCGATCCCCTCGTGGGGGCTGTACGCGGGCGCCGCCTGCCTGGTCGCGCTCGGCGCCACCGCCGTGCTGGCCGATCCGCTGCGCCACCTGCCGATGGCCATCGCGATCGTCGCGCTCGCCCTGCTCGCCTTTCTCGCCGCACCCGGGCGCGCCGCGCGCACCGTGGCGGCAACCCGTTGAACACGGCCCGTTACCAAGACCCAAGCGAAAATCCAAGCGAAAACCGAAGGACAACCGACATGTCAGCAAGCCAACGCCCGAGCGCACCCGCCAACGACTGGGCGCAACGCGACACGCCCACTTACGCCCCCCAGGAGTGGGACAACGGGAGTTTCTCGATCCAGTCCTGGCTGCAGCGCACGCCCTGGAAGCACCTTGCCGACACCGAGTACGGCTGCCCCAACGATGCGCCCGCCCCCGACGAGCGGCTGTTCGACGACCCGTTGCTGATGCAGATCTACAAGCTCGACCTGGCCACTTTCCTGACCGCCGAACGCATCTCGATGACGGGGATCTCCAAGCTGGTGAGCGCCGCACCGGACGAGGCCAGCCAGGTGTTCCTCGCCACCCAGGCCGTCGACGAGGCGCGCCACTACGAGATCTTCTGCCGGCGCCTGGCCGACGTCGGCGTCACGCCCGAGGGTCGCGAGCAGCTGATGGCCCAGGTGACCACGCCGGCGATGCAGACGTTCTACGACCTGATCTGCGAGCAGGTGGACACCGGCAACTTCATCGCCGCGATGCTGGCGCACAATGTCATCCTCGAAGGCATGGCCTACCCCGTGTACCGCTACGAGACGCGCTACTGGTCACGGCTGGACCC
>JBFJWO010000198.1:0-8891 GCA_041623575.1 Gammaproteobacteria bacterium | reverse complement strand
GAAGCGCCCGGCGAGCAGCGCCAGCGCCTGCTCGGCGGGGGCCAACGTCACTGCCCGCCCCCCTCGCTCAAGCCCGGAGCCGCCGGCGCCGTTACTCCGGACAGGTTCGACGGCGAGTGTGACCTTGAAGGCTGGTGCATCGAAATCGTTGCGGTCCTGGCTGGCAGTGGCCGGCGCGCTCGTGCTCGCGGCATGCGGCGTGCAGAACGGCGGCGCGCCGGACGCCGAGCGGGCCGCCGCGCGCCCGGCGGACGCCGATCGTGCGATCGCCGAGGCGGTGTACCTCGGCCCGCGACTGCCTGCCGGGTTCCACCGCGAACAGGCCGCACCCGGCGAGTTCCAGACAATCTACCACATCACTTCGGCGCACCTCGGTGCCGGCGGTGCCCCGCGCCGCCTGTGCAGCGACGACTTCGACGAGGCGCTGGCCTGGGCGGAGACCGCCGCCCGTTCGCAACCCGTGTACCGCGACCTGGTCGACAGTTCGGCGAGCGCGCTGTACTTCGAGTTCCGCCGCGTGAACGCGGCCCAACCCGAGGTGGTGCACCTCGCACGGGTGTTCCGGTGCGCCCAGTTCGTCCCCGCCGCACCGCCGCTCGAGGCGCGCGTGTCGCGCCGGCCGTTGAGCGCGGAGGGCGTGCGCGACACGCTCGAATACCGCTGGTGGTTCAGCCCGTCGAACAACCAGGGCGTGGCCGTGCTCGCGACCCGGGTCGAGGAGAGCGGCGAGGCGATCGTTCACACCACCCGCCAGGCGGAGTTGCAGCGCGCGGCGAGCGGTTGCGACCTCATCGAAGTGTGGCGGGATCGACACCGGGTGGACGCCGTGACCGGCGTGATCACGCCCGAGCGGGTACTGGAACGCGTCCTGAGCGCCCGCTTCGAGGTCGGCATCGTGAGTCTGTGCCAGTGAAAGCGCCCGGTGACACGACCCAGGGCGCGAACCAATTCACGGAACGGGCATCCAAACCGTGGGCTGGCGGATGTTGGCCTCGATCCTGCATTCGCCGGTACCGAGGCGTTGACGAGGACGTCGACGGAGACATTTGTGGGTAACAGAGCGATGGGCAAGATACTCTCACGCAGAAGCATCGAAAGCAGCGGCGCAGGGCGCTCGGGGCCGGCCGGCCCGGTCTGGTACGGCGCCGTGCTGGACGCCGACGGGCGCGAGATCCCGATTACCGAAGCGATGATCCAGCGCGCGCTGGCGCAACTGGACGCGCAGCTGCAACTCCCCTGCCCGCACCATCTCGCCCAGCACCGCAGGTCCCGCTGAGCGGCAGGACACCGCCCGCGCGGCGGCAAGGAGTTTCCACCCGACGGATCGCACCCGCTAATGGCTGGGCTGCGATTCGGCCAGCTGCATCTGCTCCCACTCCTGTAACTCCTGCCAGAGTTTCTCGGCCTCGCGCACCATGCGCGCCGGCGTCTGCGGCGAGCTGGCGTTGGCGAAACTGCCCTGCATCGCGTGCATCGTGCAGCGGTACATGAACTCTTTCTTGCTCATATCGAACATCATTCCTCCTTCGGCGCCCGGCCGAGCCGCGCGTAGACCGGCGCCAGCAACGCCGGCAGCAGGTAGATCGGGAACTGCGCCGCGGCGACGTAGAGCATCGTATCCGAACCCGCCTCCAGCGGTAACACCGCCACCCACAGGGCCAGGTTGCGGTTGCCGCTGGCGAAGCCGACGCTCGCCGCCGTGCGCCGCCCGAACGGCAGGAAGGCCAGCAGGCCGAGCGCCTGCAGGAGGAGGTTGACGGCAAACACCAGCGCCACCAGCGAGAGCAGGCGGCGCGCGTCGGTAACGAGCACCCCGGCGACCCCGTCCATGATGCCGATCGCGAAAGCGATCAGCATGACCAGGCCCAGCACCTCGACACCCGCGGCGCGGCGTTCGAGGCGGGCGTTACCGAGCCAGGCACGGGTGAGCGCCGCGGCGAGGAAGGTCCCGCCGACGAGGCCGCCGAAACGCAGCAGCAGGTCGAGCGGCGCGACCCCGAGCGGCATGCCCAGCAACCAGCCCGGCACCCAGGCAAGCGTCAACGGACACACCAGCGTGAGGGTGGTCACGCAGCCGAGCAACAACGCGGCATCGAGCCGCAACAGCAACGCCAGCGAAGGCGCGGAAAGAATCGGCGGCACCGCGCAGGTGAGCACGACAGGCAGCACCCAGCCCGGCGGCAACGACAATGCGTGCACGACGCCCCAGGCCAGCAGCGGGTTGAGCAGCAACAGCCACAGCCCGACGATCGCCACCACGCGCCAGCGCCCGGTATCGACCGCCTGCCAGGGAATGCGCAACATCGCGAAATACAGCAGCGCCGCGATGTAGAAGGTCAGCCCCGGGCGCAGCGCCGCCGCCAGCGACGGCGCCAGCAACCCGACGAACACGGCGCCGGCCAGCAGCCACGTGCCATGACGCAAGGCGAAGGCGACCACCCCGGTGCCTGCGTGGGTGGGTGCGGCTACGGGACCCGTCCCGACATGAGCGCCCGGTACCCGCGCGTGTCGATACGCCCGCCCACCGCTAGAGCGTCCGGCGCGCGCGCCGGGCGCCGGTACCGTGCGCCACCTCGCGCCATTCCCCGCTGCCGAGCCCACCCAGGCCGTACTCGCCCACGCGCGCCCGGATGAGGCGCAGGGTCGGCAATCCCACGGCGGCGGTCATTCGGCGTACCTGGCGGTTGCGTCCCTCCGTCAGGGTGATGGCGAGCCAGGTTGTGGGCACGCTGAGGCGATGGCGTATCGGCGGCTCGCGCGGCCACAGGTCGGGCGGCTCGTCGATGCGCTCGGCCCCGGCCGGCGAGCACGGCCCGTCGGCCAGCACCAGCCCTTCGCGCAGCCGGGCCAGCGCACTGGCCCGGGGCACGCCCTCGACCTGCGCCCAGTAGGTCTTGGGGACCTTGCGCGCCGGCGCGGTGAGGCGGTGGCGCAACGCCGGGTCGTCGCTCAGCACCAGCAGCCCCTCGCTGTCGCGATCGAGGCGCCCGGCCGCGTACACGCCGGGCTGCGGGATGAAATCGGCAAGCGTCGCGCGCCCGTCACGGTCGGTGAACTGGCACAGCACGCCCCAGGGTTTGTTGAACAGCAACAGCATCGCCCGGCGGCCGGTTCAAGCCGCGCCCAGCGCGTCGCCCAGCGCCTCCAGCACCGGCGCGCACGGCGCGCTCAGCTTGAGGGTGAACTCGGCGTCGGCGCGCGTGCGCCCGAGGTTGACCGCGGCCACCGGCCTGGCGAGCCGTCGCGCCTCGCGCACGAAGCGATAGCCGGAGAACACCATCAGCGACGAGCCGATCACCAGCAGGGCGTCGGCTTCGCGCACCGCGCCGAGCGCGCCGGCGACCCGCTCCGCCGGGACCTGTTCGCCGAAGAACACCACGTCCGGCTTCAGCATCCCGTCGCAGGCCGCACAGGCGGGGACGTCGAAGCCGCTGGTCTCGGCGGCCAGCAGCGCGTCCCCGTCGGGAGCGGCAGGCGCGCTGACCCCGCGCCACGCGGGGTTGCGGTGAACCAGCTGCCACTGCACGGCCGCGCGCGTGAAGCGCGAACCGCAGTCCAGGCAGAGAACCGCCGACAAGCGCCCGTGCAGGTCGATGACCCGGCGGTGGCCGGCACGCTGGTGCAGCGAATCGACGTTCTGGGTGATCAGGTCGGCGACGTGGCCGGCGTGCTCGAGCCTCGCCAGCGCCCGGTGCGCGGCGTTGGGGCGCGCGCGGGCGAAGCGCTGCCAGCCCACCAGCGAACGCGCCCAGTAGCGTTTGCGCACAGCGAGGCTGCGCACGAAGTCGCGGTAGTCGACCGGCGGTTGCTGTTTCCATTCGCCGTCGGCGTCGCGGTAGTCGGGGATTCCCGAGCCGGTGCTGATGCCGGCGCCGGTGAGCACGGCCAGGCGCGGATGGGCGCGCACGAAGTCCGCCAGCGCTGCGACGGGCGCGCCCTGGGCGACCGCCTCAGGACTGGCCATCTTCGCCCGGCGCGCGTGGCGGTGGGGGTTCGCTGCGCGGGGCCGGCAGCCGCGCGACCTTCCTGAGCGACGCCAGGGTCTGGGAATGGAACTCCCGCGCGTACAGCACCAGCACCACGCCGGTGGTGGTGATACCGAAAAACAGCGGGTGCACGAACCACGGCAGCACCGCGAGCCCGAAGTAGTAGGCGCGCAGGCCGCGGTTGAAATGCCGGGTCGCCAGCGTCGCCACCTCGCCGGCGATGTCGGTGAAATCCCTGCGCGTCTGCTCGTCGGCTTCGGCGCCCGGCGCCGCGCCGATCAGGTAGGCGACGTAGTTGAACTGGCGCATCGACCAGGTGAACTTGAAAAACGCGTAGACGAAGATCGCGAACAGCAGCAGCAGCACCATCTCCCACCACTCCTGCGTGACGATGCGCGTGTAGGGCAACGAGGACACCAGCGCGATGGCGCTGTGAGTGGCGCCCAGCAACGCGGCCAGGCCGGCGAGGATGAGCATGGTGGTCGAGGCGAAGAACAGCGCGCTGCGCACGACGATCGCGAGGATCTGGATGTCCGGCATGCGCATCTCGCGCGTCAGCATGTAGTGCAGCCAGCGCTGGCGCCAGTGGTGAGTGACGCTCATCAGGGTGTCGTCGCGGCGCGAGCGCCAGTCGGCGAACCAGGTGTAGCCGACCCAGCTGGCCACGAACCAGGCGAGCGCCAGCTGGTCCCAGGTGGCCAGCGCGACCTCGCTCATGGCGCGTGCCGCATCGCACGCTGGGTACCCGCGACGCGGGCCTTGCCGGTCGCGCTCATCGCACCCCGCCGCTGCCGTTGATCAGCGCGCTATTCTAGCAGCGCGCACGCGAATGCTGCCCTCGGTGCTCGTAACTTCCACCTCGTCGTAGTTCCCGCGCTGCACGGCGACCAGCAGGCAGGGGCTCGTCACTACCTGGGCGGCGTAGGCGCCGGGCGAGGAGAGGCTCACCGAAAGCAGGGCATTGCCCCCTGAGAGGACCAGCAGGCGCGAAGCAAGGCGTGGCTGGTAGCCCGCCGTCGGGCGGCGGCCGAGTTCGAGCAGCACCACCGCTTCGCGGGAGAAATCGACCGGCGGCGGCGGCGGCGCGCCGATGACGTTGCGGCGCACCCGCCGCACGGCCCGGTCGAGAGCCGCCTGGTCGTCGAGCCACAGCGCGCGCGGCTGCGGCGATTCCCGCCCGCATTGCTGCGCCGCCAGCAACGGCCGCGCGCTCAGGGCTGCCGCCGCGTGCCGCGGCTCCTCCGCGGCACAGGCGGCAAGCACCGCCACGCAGGCGGCGGCGAGCAGCGCAAGTGCGTTCACGGCCGCCGCTCGATGCGCTTGGACGGGTCGAAGCCGGGGCGCGGGATGCCGCGGCCGAGATCGAGCCTCTCGCCCGCTGGCAGGAGCAGCGACTGCCCGCCGACCACCAGCTCGTAGCTGACCAGGAAATCGAGCCCCGGCGTGTCGGCCGTCACGCTCACGGGCTCGACGATCCCGAGCGCCGGGTAGCCGCCGCAGGACTCGCCGCGGTCGCAGATGAAGCCGTCGAAATCGTTGTCGGTGCCGGAGATGATCAGGTAGTCGCCCGCGTCGACGTTGGCGAACGTGTAGGCGTAGGCACCGCCCACCGGGCTCATGTCCAGCTGGCGGATGTCGAACAGGTTGTTGGCGTTGAGCAGCAGCACGAACTGGTGGCCGGCGTTGCCGCTCAGCGGGTTGTCGCTGACCTGCATCACGACCCGCACCTCGACGTCGTTCTGGTCGGAGTCGAAACGGATGGTGCCGGTGTAGATGCCCTCGTCGAGGCCGTCGCGCTCCACCGTGACCTGGTAGGCACCCAGCGCCAGCGGGTCGCCGCCGGGCGCGGCGATCGTGAGCCAGTCGCCGCCCGCGTCGGTGCTGGCGGTGGTGGCGCCGGCGAGCGACAGGTCGCCGCCGCCGCCGTTGACGGCGTTGAGCGACAGCGTGCCGAGCGCGGTGCCGAAGTTGAGCGTTCGCGGGGTCACCGACAGCAGCGGGGGCGGCGGGTCGCCGCCCGCGGCCACCACCGCCTTGGAAGCGTCGATCAGGCCGTAGCCGAAGGTGTTGTTGCGCGTGGCGGGCCCGTCGCCGCCGAGGTCCTCGGTCAACGCGCCCTGGGCGAGGAACGCGTCGAACTCGGCCGGCGTCAGCGCGGGGTTGATGGAGCGCATCAGCGCCGCCACGCCCGCCACGTGCGGGGCCGCCATGGAGGTGCCGTTGTAGAAGCGGTAGGTGGGCACGACCGCGCCGCTCGAATCGTCGGCGGCCGTGCTCAGCACGCCGTCGTCGAAACCGTCGCCGTCGACGTCTCGCGACAGGTCGCCGCCGGGCGCCGCGATGTCGATGCTGGCGCCGAAATTCGAATAGGGTGCCCGGGTCTTGGTCGGCGTGACCGCGCTCACCGAGACCACTCCGTCGTAGGCAGCGGGATAGCTCGGCTGGCTGGTGTTCTCGTTGCCGGCGGCGGCGATCACGATCACTCCGCGGTCGCGCACGTCGTCGAACACGAGCTGCTCGGCCGCCGAGTTGCCGGGGCCGCCGAGGCTGAGGTTGACCACGTCGACCCGCGCTTCGGCCTGCCCGCCCGGGTCAGCGGCATTGGGCAGGCCGGCGGCATAGAGCAGCGCCTGCAAGGTGTCGAAAGAGGTCCCGCCGCCGATACCGAGGACCCGCAGCGGCATCACCTTCACCCCCCAGGCGACGCCCGCCACGCCCGGCGAGGGGTTGCCGGGCCCGTCGGTGCGCGCGGCCACGGTCCCGGCCACGTGGGTGCCGTGGAAGGAACTCTCGCCCGGCAGCGCCCCGTCGCCCGGGTCGTCCGGGTTGGCGTCGATGCCGTCGCCGTCACCGGATATGAAGCGGTTGCTGATGAAGTCGAAGCCCGGCACCAGCTGCCCTTCGAGGTCGGGGTGCGCCAGGACCACGCCGGTGTCGATCACCGCCACGGTCACGGTCGCGGCGCCGGTCGTGCTGCCCCAGGCCTGCGGCAGGTTGATCAAGGGGTAGTGCCACTGCGCCGGATAGAGCGTGTCGTTGGGCGTCAGCAGCGGGTAGCGGTAGTAGTTGGGGTCCGCCGCGAGCACCTCGGGGCGAGCCCGCAACGCTTCGACCACGGCGAGGGTCTCGGCCCGCGCGCGCGCGGCGGGGTCGCCGGCCTCGGCAACGCGGCGGGTGTCGGCACCGAGCGCCGCGAGCGCCTGTTGCGCGTCGTCGATGCCGAGCAGCTCGACGCGCCCGCCCTGGCCGGGGGCGGCGCGCAGGCCGAGCGCGCCGGCGAAGGCCGCCCGATCGCCCGCGAAGCGGTCGCGAAAACGCACGACGACCTCGCCGGGTACGAACGGCGGCGGCGCGGCCGCCGTGCTCTGGAACTGCTGGTCGGCGATGGTCAGGCGCACGCTCTGCCCGCCGATGACCGACAGCCGATAGAGGTCGCGCGGGTCGCCGGCGGCGCTCAGGCGCCCGAACGCGGGGCCCGTGCCGGGTTCGTTGAGCCAGCCGCCGAGCGTCGCCGGGTTGGGGATGTCCTGGGCCAGCGCGAAGCGGTCGTTGCTGGCGAACGGCGCGTTCGGCTCGTTGACGTCGCTGTCCACCGCGCTGCTGGCCGGCGCCGAGATCAGGCCGCCCGCGTCGAAGCTCGGCCGCAGCCGCGGCGCCGGCAGGGCGAGCCGGGCGGCAGCGTTGGGCTGGCCGACGTTCAGCACGTAGTTGGAGGCACCGCGATTGACACAGACCTCGAGGTAGTAGGTGCCGCTCGCGGGCACCACCAACTCCTCGTCGCGCCCGCCGCCGTTGGTGGATTTGGCCACCAGGGCGCTGCTGGAGGCGTTCTTGTCGCAGCCGAGCGTGCAGGCGCTGGCGCTGTCGCTGCAGTTGGCGCGGTACAGGAACAGGTCCAAGTCGGTGAGCGCGGGCGCCGGCGCCGGGCCGCCGTTGCCGTTCCCGTCGTCGTCGCCGTCGTTGCTGGTGAAGCTGCTGCCGCCGCTGCAGCCACCGAGCGTGAGGACCAGCGCCCAGGCGAGCGCTCGCAGAATCCGGGGTTGTCTCAAGGACTGGCTCCCGCGCCCGCCGCTCGGCCGGTGCCGCGGGCAGGCTGGCTGGTTGGCATCCGCGAACGGCCTTCCCGGCCCGGCTCGAGGACTGCGAGGCGAAAAGCGCGACGGGCGACTCTTCGGGCAAATTCGACCGCCGGCGGCGAACGACCGCCACGTCCGGCGCCGCTCCGCGCACTGCCCGTCTCCGTACGGGTCAGCGGCCACGATGTGGCGGAGTTTAGCGCGGCGGGCGGCGGGCGACCGTGACTGCGTTCACGCCGCGCAGGTCAGCCGGCGCGCACAGCCACTCCCAGCAGGCGCAGCACGGCGTAGGCACGACCGCGCTGGGTCTCGTCCAGGGCGACCTTGCGCGCGACGGCGAACAGGCCCTTGTCGTCGATGGTCACCGGCTCGAAGCGCGGCACCGTGCCGCCGTGCGCGAAGACCTGTTCCAGCGCCCGCGCGATCGACTGGTCCGGCCGGTCGCAGAAATAGAGTCGTCCGAGCGCGGCGCTGTAGAGTGCCTGGCCGGCGTTGAGATTGGTCGCGATCCGCGCCTCGTAGACCCGCTGCACGTCGACGTCAGGCATCAGGCAGTCGAGCGGCGTGAGGCTGCTCGCCGCGCCGGGCGCCTCGGACTCGCCGACGCCGGTGATCTCGCGCCGCATGCCTGAGCGACCGCCGCCCGCGTTACGCGCGGCGCCCGTCCGTCTTCCGGGATGGAGCGGGTGATGGGAATCGAACCCACGTCATCAGCTTGGGAAGCTGAGGTTCTACCATTGAACTACACCCGCGTCATGGTCGAGCGTGCGCTCCAAGTTTACTCGCTTGCGGGTGCCGATCGCCAGCGTTGTTTCGCTGTCCGGAGTCG
>JBFJWO010000197.1:0-8956 GCA_041623575.1 Gammaproteobacteria bacterium | reverse complement strand
GGTGCGCGCCGCGCGCGTGGTGCTGGCCACCGGGTCGCGCCCGCACGTGCCGCCGGCCTGGACGGGTCTCGGCGACCGTGTCCTGACCACCGACGAGGTGTTCGAGCTCGAGGCGTTGCCGGCGTCCGCGGCGGTCATCGGGCTCGGCGTGGCCGGTCTCGAGCTCGGTCAGGCACTGGCGCGCCTGGGGGTGCAGGTGACCGGGATCGACGCCGCGACCACGGTCGGCGGGCTGAGCGACGCCGCGGTCGCCCGCGCGGCCGTCGAGACCCTGACCCGCGAATTCCCGCTGCACCTCGGTCAGTCGCCGCGCATCGAGGCACGCGATGACGGCCTGCGTGTGCACCTCGACGGGCGGCATTTCGACGTCGAACGCGCGATCGTCTGCGTCGGTCGGCGCCCCAACCTCGAGGGCCTCGGCCTGGACAGCCTGGGCGTGCCGATGGGCGACAACGGCGTGCCGTCGTACGACCCGACCACCATGCAGGTGCCGGGCCACGACCTGTTCCTGGCGGGTGACGTGACCACCGCACGACCGGTCCTGCACGAAGCGGCTGACGAGGGCCGCATCGCCGGCTACAACGCTGCCCGCCGGCAGGCACGCGCGTTCCGGCGACGGGTCGCGCTGAGCATCGTGTTCAGCGACCCGAACCTGTGCGCGGTGGGCGTTGACTTCGCGCACGCCGAGGCCGCCGACGCGGTGGTGGGGGAGATGCGCTTCGGCCCGGTCGGCCGGGCCCTCATCATGGGCCGCAACCGGGGCTTGTTGCGCCTCTACGCCCGCCGCCGCGACGGGCGTCTGCTCGGCGCCGAACTGTGCGCGCCCGACGGCGAGCACCTCGCGCACCTGCTGGCCTGGGCCGTTCAGCAGAACCTGACCGTGGCCGCTATGCTGCGTATGCCCTACTACCATCCGGTCATCGAGGAGGCGGTGCAGGCCGCGCTCTACGCCATGCTGCCGTCGATCGAGCAGCAACCGGGCGCGCTGGCGGAGTTCGCCGAGCTTTGAGCCGCCCGCGCCAGGCCCGTCGCAATGCGCTCGCCGGGGTCCTGATCGCCGCGCTCGCCGCGCTGCCGTGGGTCGGCCTCGCCGGCGAGGTGCAGCGCCAGCTGGCCGACGGGACGCGGGCGAGCGCGCGCTACTCGCACGGCGACCCCGACAAGATCAGCGTGCTGCTGGTGCACGACTTCCTGGACACCGCCGACTCGCGCTTGAGCCGGGCGCTGTTCGAGCGCCTGGAGCGTGCCCGCATCGGCGTGCTTGCGCCGACCCTGGCGCTGGGCATCGGTGCGCGCCGCGAACCGCTCGATTGCGCGGCCCTGCACCTCCACCACTTCGAGCAGGACATCCGCGAACTCGGCGACTGGGTGGACTGGTTGCTGGCCCGCGGGCGGGCGCGTATCGTGCTGGTCGGGTTGGGCTACGGTGCGTGGCAGGCGCTGGCTCTGGCCGAGCGAAGCCTGTCGCCCTCGCTGCAGGCGCTGCTCATGATCGGTCCGCCGGAACCGCCGGCGGTGGACCTCGACGCGCTGCACGCGGCGCTGCGCGAGGCCGGCGGCGGGCGCGGCGAGTTGCAGCGCCAGGCGCTGTGGGACTGCCCGCGCTACGTGGCGCCGCCCGAAGCCCTGTTGAGCTATGCGCGCTGGACGGGACCGCGGCTGATCGAACTGCTGGGCGCCGCCCCGCTGGCGGTACGCATCATCGCCGCCGAGCGCGACCGCCGCCTGGGCCGTGCGTGGCGGGTGCGTCTCGCCGAGTCCGGCGCGCTCATGCAATCCGTCCCGGCGGCCGATGACTTCCTGAACCCGGCCCACCTGGAGGCGCTGCTCGAGGTCGTGGTGGCGGGCCTGACCATCGAGGGCTGAGCGCAGCCGGGGCGCCGACGTCGCGGGGCGCGCCACGGCGAACGGCACGCTGCCCGGCCGCAGGGAGAGGTTGTTTGCAGATTTCACTAGCCAGGCTGGCGTTGCTGTTGCTGGGGCTGAGCGCGTTACTCTTCGGCGTGCTGGGCTTCTACACCTACTGGCAGGTCCGGGAAGTCGACCGTGAGCAGAACGAGCGTCAGTTCGCCCGCGCCCACGCCGAGATCATGCGCGCGGTCGACAGCATCCTGTCGCAGACCCGCGCGCAGGTCCGCGCGCTCGCGTCCTGGGACGAGGCGCGCCAGCAACTGGCCGATCCCGCCTACTACGGGTACTGGCGGAGCGAGCGCCTGACGTTACGGCTCACCTATGAGCACGCGATCGGGGTCGAGCTCTACGATGCCCAGGGCCGCGCGCTCGCCGAAGCCGTTGCGGCGCCGTTCGTCGCGGAATTGCGCTACCTGGACCAGCGCCCGCTGCTGGTGCGCGAGCAGGGACGCGACTTCCTGCTGCTCGCCGAGCCGGTGCGCGCGGCGGCGGACGACGGCCCGGTGCTCGGTTTCGCCGTGCTGGCGGTCGACCTCGCGAGCGCCCTGTTACCGCCCGACGGCCTGCGCTTCGCCGCTTTCGACTCCCGGGTCACCACCCTGGCCGAGCAGGCCAGGGTCCCTACCAGCGACGTGACCGGGAAGATCCGCTACCACGTCCGGCCCGATACCGCCGCGCTCAGCTACCAGGCCATGTTGCGCCGCCTGTTCCTGCACATCGCGGTCGCCGCGTTGCTGTTCCTGGGCGTGGTGATGCTGAGCCTGGAAAGACTCGTAGGCCGCCCCCTGGTGCGCCTTGCGAGCAACATCGAGCGCCTCGCCGAGGACGCCGACGAAAGCCGTCCTTCCGGGCTGGGGGTGGCGTTCGCCATCGAGGAACTCGAACGCGTGCGCCGCTCCATCAACAACTACCAGAGTCGCCTCGAAGTGATGCTGCGCGGCCTGGACCGCAAGAACCGGCGCCTGTGGAAGCTCGCCCATCACGACTCGCTCACCGGTTGCCTCAATCGCCGCGCCTTCGAGGACGACTGGCGTCACATCCTGGAGTTGGCCGAGCGGCGTTCGACCGACGTGTCGCTGATCCTGATGGACTGCAACCACTTTCGCGCGATCAACGACACCTATGGGCACAGCGTCGGCGACGACGTCCTCAAGGGCATAGCCGCAACCGTGCGCAAGATCCTCGGCCGCGGCGACCGGTTGTACCGGATCGCCAACGACGAGTTCGCGGTGATCTTCGTCGACGCGGCCCGCGAGCACGCCGCGGAGCTTGCCCGGCGTTGCCTGGCTTCCATCGAGCAGCACGGTTTCACCCAGTTCGGGATGCGCGAGCCGGTGCGCCTGAGCGTCGGCATCGCCCATTGTTTCGGCGGCGACGCGCGCGAGTTGCAAGGCCTGTACCGGCGCGCCAACGTGGCGATGTTCCGCGCCAAGCGCCCGGACGCGCCACCGCTCGCCGTGTACGAACCGGAGATGGAGGGCACGGCCGACATCGCCCTGTCGAGCCACGCGGCCAGCGCAGTCGACGAGGCCATCAGCACCGGTGGCAACATCGAGATGAGCTACCAGCCGGTGGTCGACCTCCGTTCGCGCTCGCCGGTCTACTACGAGGGGCTGGTGCGCCTGCGCGCCGAGGGCCGGCTGATGACACCCGACGAGTTCCTGCTGCAGGTCGAGACCCGGCACCTCGAGGCCGAGTTCGACGAGGCCGTGTTCGCCGCGTTGCTGAACGACCTCAACGTCGGGCGCCTGCCGCCCGGGCTGGGTATGTCGATCAACGTGTCCGGAGCCAGTATAGTGGACCCCGCGATCGAGGAGCGCCTGGCGCCGTTCACGCGCTTCATGGATCGTCACGAGTTGTTGCTGGAGGTCACCGAGACCACGCTGATCTCGCAGCTGCAGCTCGCCTCGGCGACGCTCGAGCGCTTGCGCCACCAGGGTTTCAAGATCGCGTTGGACGATTTCGGCAGCGGTTATTCGTCGCTGCGCTATCTCGCCGACATGCCGGTGGACGTGGTCAAGTTCGACATCACGCTGGTGCGTGCGCTGTGCGAGGACACGCCGCGCGGGCGGATGCTGGCCAAGCTGGTCGGTCTGCTCAAGGAACCCGGCTACACCCTGGTCGCCGAAGGCCTGGAGAACGAGCACATGGTCGAGCGCACCCGGACGCTCGGCTTCGACTACGGCCAGGGCTACCTGATCGGCCCGCCGCTGGCGATGGAGGCTCAGCCGGTTTCGGGGTAGCGGGCAGCACGCGCGCCGCGGGAGCGGCGACGCGGCGACAGGCGCGGGGGAACGGGTGAAGACGGGTAGCGGTCAGCAGTTGCTCAGCGTCTCGCGCGCGGCGCGCCTCGCCGGCGTCAGCCGCACGGCGATCCAGGGGCGTATCCGCAGCGGCGAGCTGACCACCTTCGAAGGTATGGTGGCGCTGGACGACCTGCGCGACGTTTTTCCCCGACTTTCGCTTGCCGACGACCAAGTGCTCGAGCGTGTGCGTCGCATCCAGCGTGACGCGCCGCTGAAAGCCAACGCGGCCCGGTCGCTGAGCCGTACCGAGATGCTGGACGAGAGCAACCGGCTGCGCGCGCGGCTCGCGGATGCCGAACAGGCTATCGAGCGCTACCGCAACCTGCTCGCCGACCTCGATCGGCGGCTGCTCGAACTCGATGCCCGCGTCGCGCGCGAGCAGCGTCGCGAATTGCAGCCCCTGCGCACGTGGCTGCGCCGGCGTGCCAGGGCGTTGCGCTGAGCCGCTCGCGTGTTCTTCGACGTCGAACTGCAGCCCGGCGGACGTCGATTCGAGGTCCGTCACGGCGAGAGCATCCTGCAGGGCGGGCTGCGCGCCGGCGTCAACCTTCGCTACCACTGCAGCAACGGCACTTGCGGCGAATGCCGCGCGCGCCTGCTGGCCGGCACGACCGAGCGGCTGCAGCCAAGCGATTTTGCTTTCGGCGCCGCCGAGCAGTCGCAGGGCTGGCTGCTGCTGTGCTCGCACACCGCCTGCAGCGACCTGACGGTGGAGGCACGCGAGATCGGTGCGGCGAGCGACATCGCGCACCAGCAACTGGAGGCGCGAGTCACGGGCGTGGACCTGCTCGACCCGTGCCACGCCGTGGTCAATCTGCGTACGCCCCGCTCGCGGCATCTGCAGTTCCTGGCCGGCCAGCAGGTCGAGGCGACGTTCGCGGGGGTCGCGCCGCGCCGCATCGCGCTGGCCAACTGCCCATGCGACGGGATGCGCCTGCAGTTTCACGTGCGCCGGGTAGCGGGCGATGCGCTGGCGGAGTTCGTTTTCGGGCGCCTGCGCCGGGGCGAGACCTGTGCCCTGCAGGGGCCGTTCGGCGATTTCGTGCTCGACGAGCGGGCACCGTGCCCGCTGCTGTTCATCGCCTACGAGACCGGTTTCGCGCCGGTCGAGAGCCTGCTGGAGCACGCCATCGCGCTCGACTGGCCGGCCGCGCTGCGAGTGGTGTGGCTGGCCGACGACGCCGCCGGCCTCTACCGGCTCAACTACTGCCGCTCGTTGCAGGACGCGTTGGACGATTTCCGCTTCCACACCGCGCAGATCGGCGCGGCGGAGCATTTTTGCGAAGCGCTCTCGGACCTGCTGCCGCGCGCCGCGGATGTGCCCGGCCAGGCGGTCTACGTGGTACCGCCGCCCGGGCAGGTGGACGCGCTGACGGCAGTGCTCGCGAAGGCTGGCTTCGCGGCGGTGCGGGTGTGCGAGCTACCCGCGCTGTGAGGGTGCGCCCGCGTGCCGGGCCACCCCGGTGACGCCGCGCGACGTGCTCGTCGCGGCCGCGGTACCGGTGGTCTGGGGCCTCGGGGTGGTGATCGCCAAGCCCGCGGTCGCCGAGTGCCCGCCGTTGCTGCTGATGGGGCTGCGCTTCTGCGCCTCGGCGTTGATCCTGCTGTGGTTCGTGCGCGTGCCGCGGGCGCTGCTGGGACGCCTGTTCTGGGTGGCCCTGATCGGGTCGGCCTGCCAGTACGGCCTGACCTTCAACGGGCTGCGTTATCTCGATGCCGGCACCACCGCGCTGGTGGTCCAGGCCGAGGTGCCTTTTCTCACCCTCCTCGGGGTGCTCTGGCTCAAGGAGCGCCTGGCGCCGCGCAAGCTGCTCGGCATGGCCGTTGCCTTCGCCGGCATCTACCTGGTGGTCGGCGAGCCGCGGGTGCAGGGGGAGATGGACGCGGTGGCCATGGTGCTCGCGGGCGCGTTCGCCTGGGCGGTGGGCCAGGCCATGATGCGACGCCTGGGACATCTCGGCGGCCTGACCGCCATCGCCTGGATTTCGGCCTTCGCGGGCCCGCAGTTGCTGCTCGCCTCGGCGCTGTTCGAGAGCGGGCAGACGGCGGTACTGGCCGACGCCGGCTGGACGCTGTGGGCGACGGTGCTCTATCTCGGTGTCGTGATGAACGTGGTGGGCTACGGCTGCTGGTATCACGTGCTGGGTCGCTACCAGATCCAACGCGTGGCGCCGTTCCTGCTGCTGCTGCCCGTGACCTCGGTCGCCGGCGGCGCGCTGTTCCTGGGCGAGCCGCTCGGCGCGCCGGTGCTGCTCGGCGGCGCGATCGTGCTGGCGGGCGTGGCGCTCATCACTGTCGAGCGCCGCGCCGTGCCGGCGCTCAGTGCATCCACATCCCGCCGTTGACGCTGATGTTCGCCCCGGTGACATAGGCCGCCAGTTCGTCGACCAGGAACAGCACGACGTGGGCAACTTCCTCGGGCCGCCCCAGTCGACCGACCGGAATCTGCTCGACGATCTGTGCGCGCACGTCCTTGCCGATGGCCATCACCATGTCGGTGGCGATGTAGCCGGGCGAGATGCTGTTCACCGTCACGCCCTTGCGGGCGGTCTCCTGCGCCAGCGCCATGGTCAGGCCGTGCACGCCGGCCTTGGCCGCGGAGTAGTTGGCCTGGCCGAACTGGCCCTTCTGACCGTTCACCGACGAGATGTTGATGATTCGCCCCCAGCCGCGCTCGAGCATGCCGTCGATCACCTGCCGGCTCATGTTGAACATCCCCGACAGGTTGGTTTCGAGCACGGCGTTCCAGCGCTCGCGCGACATCTTCTTGAACACGCCGTCGCGGGTGATGCCGGCATTGTTGATCAGGATGTCCACCGCCCCGAAGTCGGCCGCCAGGTCATCGCACATCGCCGCGCAGTCGTCGAAATCGGTGACGTCACCCGGCGCGACGGCAATCTCGCAGCCCGCTTCCCGCTGGGCTGTCTGCCACTGCGCGGCCTCGGCCTCGAGGGCGGGCGGGTAGTTGGCGATTACCGTGTGCCCGGCTCCCGCCAGGGCCCGGCACATCGCCGTCCCCAGCCCGCCGATGCCGCCGGTCACCAGCGCAACGCGTTTTGTCATCGCAATATCTCCACTCGGTTGTGCCGACTGTATCGGCGGCGATGCGGCGTTGTTTAGGCGAAGTTAGTCCGTTTTCGGAACAGGTTCGCGGCAAATGGCGCCAGAGCCGTCGGTTCGGCAATCATGCTGCGGCGCAATATAGCATGCCGGGACTGGGGTGGGAATGTCCCCTCGGAGGGTGGCGGCGGGCGTCGCCGCCGGCCGGGCGGGCGCGCTTCAGGGACCCGGGGACTCCAGCCACTGGCCGTCGCTGAAGATCTGCAACGGGCGGAATTCCGCCTTGTAGGCCATCTTGCGGCACTCGGCGATCCAGTAGCCGACGTACACGTTCGCGAGGCCGAGGTGGCGGGCGTGCGCGATGAGCCAGAGAACCGCGTACTTGCCGATCGCGCGCCGCTCGCCGACGCGGGAGAAAAAGGTATAGACGGCCGACAGGCCGTCGTCGAGGACGTCGTACACGCAGACCGCGAGCAGTTCGTCGCCGAGGCGGAACTCGGCGAACTCGGTGCTGGCCCACTCCGCGGTCAGGAACGAGCGGTAGGCGTCGCGATCGGCATCGCCCATGGTGCTGCCGGGATGACGTCGCTCCTGGTAGTCCAGGTACAGCGCGTAGTGGCTCTCGCGAAAGTCGTCGTCGCGGCGCACAACGGCGAGGTCGGCGTTGGCGCGCAGGTTACGCCGCTGACTGCGGTTGGCGGTGAACAGCGCGACCGGGATGCGCGCCGGGCGGCAGGCGTCGCAGCCGGCGCAATGCGGCCGGTAGACGTAGCGTCCGCTGCGCCGGAAGCCGGCGCGCACGAGCGCCGAGTAGCGTTCCACGTCCAGCGGTTCCCGGGGGTCGATGAACAGGTTGGCGGACTGCCGGTCGGGCAGGTAGCTGCAGAGTTCGCTCGGTGAGAGAAACAATCGCATGGGTCCGCCGGCGCCCCCGGGGCGCGCGATCGAAATGCTGCTGCGCAGCAACCGGTGGCCGGGCATGGTAACATCCCGGCGCTGCTCCTTGAATCCCTCGTCGGCCCGTTTATTGCTTCGCTACGGTGGAGTTGTCGGTGTACGGGGACAACCGCCCGGCCTGGCCAGGGACGGGCCGGAATCCGCCTTCCGGCGCCTTTCACACGAGAGCATCGATGTATTCCAACCAGCCGCGTGTCGACGCGCTCCAGCGACTCCTCAACGAGCGGATCGTGCTGCTCGACGGTGCCATGGGTACCATGATCCAGGAACTGCGTCTCGGCGAGGCCGATTTCCGCGCCAAGCGGTTCGCCGACTGGGATCGGGACCTGCAGGGCAACAACGACCTGCTGAGCCTCACGCAGCCCCACGCGATCGGGGAGATCCACGACCAGTTCCTGCGGGCGGGCGCCACCATCATCGAGACCAACACGTTCAACTCCAATCGCATCAGCCTGGCCGACTACGGCATGGAAGCGCTGGCGGCGGAGTTCAACGAGGCTTCGGCGCGTATCGCCCGGGCTAGCGTCGAGCGGGTGGCCAGCGACGAGCATCCACGTTTCGTCGCCGGCGTGCTGGGGCCGACCAACCGCACCGCGTCGCTGTCGCCCGACGTCAACGACCCGGGTTTTCGCAACGTCGACTTCGACGCGCTGGTCGAGACCTACGGCGAGGCCGCGGCCGCGCTGGTGGCCGGCGGCGTGGACCTGCTGCTGGTGGAAACG
>JBFJWO010000196.1:0-8966 GCA_041623575.1 Gammaproteobacteria bacterium | reverse complement strand
GCGTCGAAGGCGAGCGCCAGTTCCAGCCCGCCGCCGAGGCAGGCGCCGTGAATCGCCGCCACGCTGGCGCAGCGCAGCCGTGCGATCCTGCCCTGCAGGGACTGGGACAGCTCGGAGAGCCCGGTGCCCTGCTCGGCGGTGGTCACGTCGCGCAGCATCTGCAGGTTGGCGCCCGCCAGGAAGCCGTCGGGCTTGGCGGAGATGAACACGAGCGCGCGCGCCTGCTGATCGCGTTCGAGCGTCTCGAGCGCGGCCTGCATCTCGTCGACCAGCGACAGCTTGAGGGTGTTCTGCGATTCCTGCGGATCGTCCATCCACAGCACGTAGACGCCCTGCTCGCGTTGCTCCAGGCGCAAGGTTGCCGGCTGATCGCCCATTACGCCGCCGCCTCGAGGACCATGGCCGCGCCCAGGCCGCCGGCGGCGCAGGCGGTGCACAGGCCGAACTCGCCGCCGCTGCGCCTGAGGTCGTGCAGCAACTGCATGATCTGGCGCGCGCCGGTGGCGGCGAACGGGTGACCGAGCGAGATCGAGCCGCCGCTGACGTTGAGCTTCTCCGGCGCCACCGCGCCGATGGGCTTGGCCCGCCCGAGCTTGTCGCGCGCGAAGGTCTTCGACTCGAAGGCCTGCAGGTTGGAGAGCACCTGTGCCGCGAACGCTTCGTGCATGTCGATCAGGCTCAGGTCGGCGAGGTCCAGGCGCGCGCGGCGCAAGGCGATCGGGGTGGCGTAGGAGGGGCCCATCAGCATCTGCTCGTTGGGATCGAGCGCGGCGAAGGCGTAGCTGCGCAGGTAGCCCAGCACCGGGTAGCCGTTGGCGGTGGCGCGCGCTTCGTGCATCAGCACCAGCGCCGCCGCGCCGTCGGTCAGCGGCGAGGAGTTGGCGGCCGTCACGGTGCCGTGCCGGCGGTCGAACACCGGCGCGAGCTTGGGGTAGTCGGCGAGGTTGGAGCCGTCGCGCACGAGGTTGTCGCGGGCGGTGGCGGCGTAGTCGGGCGGGACGTACACCGGCATCACCTGTGTCTCGAACATGCCCGCGGCCCATGCGGCGGCTGCCCGGGTGTGGCTGGTGTGCGCGAACTCGTCCTGCGCTTCGCGTGCGATACCGTTCTCGCGGGCCATCTTTTCGGCGGCCTGACCCATGGTGTAGTCCGAGGAAGGTTCTTTCAGGGCCGGCGGCACCGGGATCAGGTCGCCGGGGCGCACGCCGCGAAATGCCTGCAGCTTCGCGCGCAGGCCGCGGGCCTTGCTGGAGCCGACCAGTGCGGCCGCCAGGCGCCGCGACACCGTGATGGGCACGTCGCTCGCGCTTTCCGCGCCACCGGCGATGCCGCAGTCGATGTGGCGCGCGCGGATGGACTCCGCCACGTTGGCGGCGGACTGGTAGCTGGTGGCGCAGGCGCGGGACACGCTGTAAGCCTCGATGGCGGCCGGCAGCCCTGCGCCCAGCACTACCTCGCGGGCGATGTTGGGCGCCGTCGGTGTGGGGATCACCTGGCCGAACACCACCTGCCCGATGTCCGCCGCCGGCAACTCGGTGCGTTGCACCAGCTCGCGAGTCAGCAACTGGCCGAGCTGGCGGGCGGTGAGGTGGCGGAAGTCGGTTCCCTGCTTGACGAACGGAGTCCGTAACCCCGCGACGATCGCGACACGTGCGCCTTTGCGCGCCGGCATGGCTGTCCCGTTTGCTGTGGCCGATGCCCGCGCAAGCTATCGGTGGCGGGTAGCCGAGTCAAGCGCGGTGCGGGCTTGCCCATCGTCGCCTTCCCGTGGAATAGTCCGGCCAGGGGCCGCCGGGCCCGCACGGGAACCGGGTCATGGGAGCACGGGCGTTCATTGCACTGTCACTGGCCGATCCGCTGGTGGAGTTGCTGTCGAATTGCGCCGACGACATCCGGGCGGGAGACCGCGCACGGGAGATCCGCTGGGTGAGTCCCGGCAACTATCACCTCACGCTCGAGTTCCTCGGCGACGTCGAGCGCCACCTGCTGCCTTCGCTCGCCCATGCGCTGGAGCGCTCGTTGCACGGCCTCAGCATGCCCGAGCAGCAGGTCGACGAGGTCAGCTACTTCCCGTTCGTCGCGCGCCCGCGGGTGGTGGCCGCGCTGCTGCGTCCGAGCCCCTCGTTGTCGGAGCTGCGCACACGGGTATTGAGGGGCGTGCGCGCCGCGGGCCTCGGTGCGCCGCGGCGGCGCTTTCATCCGCACATCACGCTCGGGCGCGTGCGCGCGAAACGCGTCCCGCGCCTGCAGATCCAGCCGTTGTCGCTGGGGGTCGGCGCGGAGCTTTCCACGGTCTCGTTGTTCGAGAGCCGGCTGAGGCCCGAGGGGGCGAGCTACACGCCGCTCTACCAGGCCGAGCTGCCGATCTCCCGGGCACCTGCGATGGGTGATTGTTGAGCCCCGGGCCCGGCAGCTTCACAACGTCAGCCTGAAATCATCGACGATCGCTCCCGGCAACCGGGCGCTCGCAGTCGAGCGGCCGTGGTAGCTGCTCGCGTCCATGATCAGCTCGCGCTCGCGGGTCAGCGCGATCAGGTTCTCGCCGAGGACGCGGTAGAGACTGTCGTCGAAGCGCATCGGCCCGATCGGTGCCACGATGCGCCCCTGATCGACCCAGAAGGTCGCGAAGCGCGTCATGCCGGTGATGCGGCAGTCCATTTGCTCGGAGAAGTTGCAATACCACAGGTTGCCGATGTAGAGGCCCGTGCCCAGCACGTTCAGCGCCTGGTTCTGCGGCAGCTGCCCGCCGGCCATGTCGAGGCTCTCGGGGTAGCCGGTGCCCGCGTTCACCTCGCGGTCGTACTCGCGGGCGGAGCGCGCGGTGTTCAGCGTGTTGACGAAGCGGCCCTGCTCGATCAGCGTGACCTTGTCGGGCTTGGCGAACCCTTCGCGGGTGAAAGCGGGCGTGAACGCCCGCTCGTTGTTCTCGTACAGCGTGATCTCGCTGCTGAAGCGGCGTTCACCCATCGCCAGCTTGAGCAGCGGCGTGAGCCGACACTCGTGGGCCTTGAGGTCGAAACCGCCCCAGCACAGCAGCGACACCAGTTCGTACAGGGCGGCCGGGCTCAGGTAGACACGGTAGCGCCCGGGCTCCAGGCTGCGCGGCTCGCGCTTCACCAGCGCCAGCGCCTCGCTCACCTGGCGCATGCACTCGCGTAACTCCTCGGCGCGCCAGCGGGCGCCGGCGTAACGGGCCTTGACCGCCCGGTCGTTGCCCGCGAAACAGCTCCAGTCGAAGTTGAAGCTGTCCGCGGCATGCCAGTTGCGTTGCCCGAGGTGGTTGGCGAAGGCCCGGTACACGCTGCCCGAGGCGAGCACGCCGACCAGGTCGGTGCCCTCGGCGGCGGCGCAGATGTCGCCGATGGCGCGGTGCGGCTGCGGCAGCCCGCCGCGCCGGTGCTGGTAGCTGTCGACCACCGTGCGGGCGTAGTTCAGGTACGGGTCGGTGCCCACCGCCGCGCGCGTCTCGCGCAGCTTGTGCAGCAACTGATTGAGCGCCGCCCAGTCGGTGCGCAGCTCGCCGCTCACGTTCAGGCGACCGGCGGCGTGCTGCTCGCCGCACAGCAGGTCGATGTCGACGTCGATCTGGCGCACGTGCCCGGCCTGGCGCACGCGACTTTCGTTGAAGCGCACGAAATCGGTGTCTTCGCCGCTCAGGTTGAGCAGGAACTGCTCGTCCGGCTCGCGCTCGGCCTCGAGCAGGTCGGCGAGCTCGCGGAAGTAGGTCTCGACCGCGTCCGGCGCGTGGCTAGTCTGCGCCTCAGCCACTGAACACCTCGACGTCGCCGAACAGGCAGGCCGGCGCGGCGTGGCCCACGTGGATCATCTGGTTGGGTTCGCCCTTGCCGCAGTACGGGGTGCCGGAGATGCGATAGCTCTCGTAGTCCCCGACCATCCTCAGGTTGCGCCAGAAGGTGGCCGAGAGCCCGCGGTAGTTGGGGTTACGCACGACGCCGGCGAGCTCGCCGTTGCGGATCAGGCGCGCGTACTCGCAGCCGAACTGGAACTTGTTACGGCTGTCGTCGATCGACCAGGAACGGTTGGTGTCGAGCAGGATGCCCTTTTCGGTGGCGGCGATCATCTCCTCGAGCGTGCTCTCGCCCGGCTCCACATTGAGGTTGCCCATGCGGTCGATCGGCGGGCGGTTCCAGTCGCTCGCGCGCGCGCAGGCGACACCGGGCAACGCGCTGCGCTGCTGCGAGACCCGCCCGCCGAGGCCGCGTACCAGGATGCCGTCGCGGATCAGCGTCTGCGTTTCGGCCCGCAGCCCCTCGTCGTCGTAGCCGTAGGCGGCGAGTTCCTCGCTTTCGCCCGGCTCGAAGGTGACGTTGAGGAGTTCGCTGCCGTAGCGGTAGGTGCCGAACATCTCCGGGGTCACGAAACTTGCGCCCGCGTAGTTGCGTTCGTCGCCGAGGATACGGTCGAGCTCCAGCGGGTGGCCGATGCTTTCGTGGATCTGCAGGATCATCTGCGAGGGCATCAGCAGGGCATCCATGCGCGCGTTGGGGCAATCGGGAGCGCCCAGCAGTGCCAGCGCCTCCTCCGAGACCCGCCGCGCCTCGCGCGTAAAGCCGACTCGCTCCAGCTGCTCCAGGCCGCCCTGGCAGGCCAGCTCGCCACTGCCGTGCGAGCGGTATTGGGTGCGCGTGCCCTGGTTGGCGGTGGCACGCAGGCCGGGATAGAGATAATGGAACTCCTGCTCGATGCGCCCGCCGCGGCTGTCGGTCAACAGCACCTGCTGGCGGCGGTGTGCGAGGTTGGCTTCCCAGTCGACGATGCGCTCGCCGATCTTCAGGCTGCGGCAGGTGTGGCGCAGCAGTTCGACCTTGTGCTTCAGGCTCCAGCTCTCCCAACCCTGCGCGACCGGCGAGCGATAGTGCGCCGACTGCGGCGGGGCGGGCGCGGTCTCGAGGTTGGCGAGCTCGCGATTGCGCACGGCGTTGGCCCAGCGCAATGCCGCCTCGATGCACTCGCGCAGGCCCCGATCGGAGAGGTCGCAGGTCGCCGCGTAGGCGTTGCCGCCGCCCTGGCGCACGCTCACCATGGCGCCGGTGCTGCGGTGGTTGAGCGGCGGTTGCAGCACATCCTGGCGGACCCGCAGGCCCTCGTGGTGGGTATCGACCAGGCGCAGCGACCAACGCTCCACGTCGCCGGCGAGATGGCGAAACCGCTGTGCTATTGCTTCGAGCATGCCTGTAATGTCGTGCCTGACCAACCGATTAGTATACAAGCCCTGTTGGGGTGATCCGCCGCCGGCTAGGGATTAGCCCTAGCCGGCGATCCGTACGACCCTCGCCGGCAAATGATTGAATGTCGGCGGCGACTCTGGTATCACCCACTGTGCCCGCGTCGGCGGTGCGCGTGCAAGCGGGTCGCCGGCGGCGACACGCACCCGGCGCTACCCATCAACACGGAACGTCGCGCAGCTTGATCAGATTGCTCCGAAAACTGAAACCCGTGCGGCAGGGGCGGGGCCGGGCCGCGCCGCACGGGCCGGCGGCGGCGGACCATCGCCTGCAGCTGTTCGCCGACCGGCTCAAGCCGCTCTACCTGCTGATCACGCTCGCGCTGGCGTTGCTCGCCTATGCCTACGTCTTCGCCTTCCCGTTGCTGACCATGGTCTTCATGGGCCGCGCGATGGCATTTGCCCTGGCGGGCGACTTCGCCGGACTCGGCACCGACGTGGCGCTGGCGATGGCTTGTGCGACGGGCACGCTGCTGATCCACCGGGTGCGCCCGCAGCCTCCCCAGCACGTCGTGCTTCCGGAGTCCAACGCGATGAAGCTGCGGGAACTGATCGAGGAGGTGCGGGTGCTCTACGGTGCGCCGCCCGTGCACGAGGTGCAGATCGGCGACGACACCGACGTGCGCCTGGTCTACACGCCGATCTCGGGCTACCCCATCCTGAACCGGCGCACGCTCGTCATCGGGCTGGCCGCGATGCAACTGCTCTCGCCGTTGCACTTTCGCGCGCTGTTGGCGCGGCGCATCGGCCAGTCGGTGATCCGCGGCCACGCGCTGACCTGGTGGCTGGCACTGCTGCGACAGATCGGCCCGGCGCTGCTCGGCGCCTGCCCGTCCTGGCGCCGGCCGGAGTGTGTGCTGGTGCGGGTGTTCTTCCTCTGGTACGTGCCTTTGTACAACCGCTGGAGTGCGCCGGTCGCGCGCCTGGAGGAACTGGCAGCGGACCGTGCCGTGATGCGCACGGTCAACGACCGCGACGTGGCCGAGACCATGGCCGCCCAGGTAGTGGCCGAGCGTTACCTGCGCGAGAGCTACTTTCCCTCGTTGTTTCGCCTGGCTCGCGACAAGCCCAACCCGCCGCCGATCGCCTTCGAGGGCCTGGAGCGCAAGTTCAACCGGTACTGGAGCGCCGAGCAGGCGAAACGCTGGCTGGCGCAGGCTTACCGGCGCCCGGCGCGAGAGCTCGACCCGTGCCCGCCGTTGCGCCGGCGCCTGGCGGAGATCGGTCACTCCAAACCGCGGCTGCCGTCGCCGCTGCGCGAGTGCGCCTCCCGCCTGCTGCTGGGGGTGCACCTGAAATCCACCCTGCTGAGGCAGGACGGGGCCTGGATGCGCCGCGTCCTGCCCCGCTGGCAGCAGGTGCACCGCGAGGCCAAGCGGGAGTTGCAGCGCCTGCGCTCGCTGCACAAGAAATACCAGCGGCGCAAGCTCGACCTGGAGGAGTCCCGGGAACTGGCCGGGCTGGTCGAGCGCTGTTTCGGCAAGCACAAGGCCGCGCCCTTCTACAAGCAGATGCTGCTGCAGAACCCGGGCGACGCCAACGTCAGCTTCGCGGCCGGGCGCTTCCTGCTCTCCGCCAACGACCCGCAGGGCATCACGGCCCTGCGCCGCGCGATCCTGCTCGACCAGCGTTTCGAGGAGCCGGCCACCGGCCTGATCGAGACCTTCGAGCAGGCGCGCGGCACCAGCGACGCGGCATGAGCGGCGAGCTGCCCGAGGCCGGCTTCGCGGGCATCGCCCGTCTCGGCGCCGCGTTGCGAGACGGCGCGCTGTCGAGCGTCGAGCTCACCCGTCGCTGCCTGGACCGCATCGCGGCGCTGGATCCGCGACTGCACGCTTTCGTGCAGGTGCTCGAGGCGTCGGCCGAGCGCGACGCGGCGGCCGCCGACCAGCGGCTCGCAAGCGGCGACGCCGGGCCGCTGTGCGGCATCCCGTTCGCCGCCAAGGACCTGTTCGACGTCGCCGGGCTGCCAACCATGGCGGGCTGCTCGTTGCTGCGTGACAACATCGCCGCGGCCGACGCGCACACCGTGGCCCGTTTGCGGGACGCCGGCATGGTGTTGCTCGGCAAGACCCACACGGTGCAGTTCGCCTACGGCGGTGTCGGTGTGAACCACGATCTCGGCACGCCGTGCAACCCCTGGGCACAGACGCCCAGCGTGGCGGGCGGTTCGAGCAGCGGCTCGGCGGTGGCGGTGGCGGCGGGACTCGCACCGGTCGCGCTCGGCAGCGACACGGGAGGGTCGGTGCGTCTGCCGGCGGCGTTGTGCGGCGTCACCGGGCTCAAGACCACCGTCGGACAGGTCAGCCGTGACGGCGTGTTCCCGCTCAGCCACAGCCTCGACACGGTCGGTCCGCTGTGCCGTGACGCGCACGACGCGGCGCTGGTGTACGCGGCGATGGCGGGGCGCGATGCGCGCGACGCCGCCACCGACTGTTACCGGCGGCAGGACGTGCGCGCGGCGCTGGGGCGCGGGCTGAAGGGGTTGCGGCTGGCTGTCGGCGAGGGCGTGTTCTGGGAGGACCTCGATCCGGAAGTGGCGGGTGCCGTGCGCGCTGCGGTGGAGGAGCTGGCCGGTGCCGGCGCCGAAGTCAGCACGCTCGATCTGCCGGCCGCGTCCGGGGCGCGGGAGCTGAATCGCACCGGCCTGGTGATCGCCGCGGAGGCCTATGCCAACAACCGCGAGTTGCTGGAGTCCCGGTTCGACGCGCTGGACCCCATCGTGGCCCGGCGCATGCTGCGCGGCCGCGACGTGCCGGCGGCCGACTACCTGGGCTCGGTGTATCGCTGGCACCGTCTGCGGGTGGAGGTCATCGAGCAGTTGCGCGGCGTCGACGCGCTGCTGGTGCCGACCAGCCCGATCGCCGCACTGCCCATCGCTACCGTGGACGCCGACCTGCAGATCTACTCCGAGTACAACCTGCGCTACCTGCGCAACACCTCCATCGGCAACGTGCTCAACCTCTGCGGGCTCTCGGTGCCGTGCGGCTTCACCGGCGCCGGGTTACCGATCGGCCTGATGATCTACGCCAGGCCTTACGCCGAGGCGATGGCCCTGAGGGTCGGGCACGCCTACCAGCAACTCACCGACTGGCATACCCGCCAGCCGTCGCTCTGCGGGTAGTTACGACGCGCCGCTAGCGCGGGCGCTTCACCCGGCTCCGGACTCCGTCGGCGTCGCGCGGCGCTACTGTGCGGGCAGCGGAAACAATTGAAACGCTGGCGCCGTCGCGGCGAAACGCGGCCCGCGCACAATGCTCCCCCACGCCAACCGGCACCAAGCCCGGAGGCGACGGGTTTGTAGAGTGTCGACACGGTTCAACTGACAACTCTGCTGGAGCACGGAAATGAGCAACAACCACAGTCAGGCAATCAACGCCGGTGCGGGCGCCGCGGTGGCCGCGGCTGTCCTGCAGACCGCGATCGCCCTGCAGCGCGCGCTGGCGGCCGCGATCGCCGCCGGGCAGCGCTACTTCGAGCGCCGCCGCACGGAACGTTACCTGCAAGGCTTGAGCGATCACCTGCTGCGCGATATCGGCGTGCAGCGCCGCGACATCGCGAGGATCGTGAGCGGCCGTTAGGGCGCGATCCACGGACGGCGCCGTGCACGCCCGGTGCGGGTCGAGCGCGTGCGCCAGGGACGGGTGTGGCCGGTGCGCCGGCCTCACTCGCCGCGCGTGACGAAGATGTACCCGGCGCCTCGCACGGTCTTGATGATCTG
>JBFJWO010000195.1:0-8990 GCA_041623575.1 Gammaproteobacteria bacterium | reverse complement strand
GCGTAACCGCCCCCGGACACCAGCGCACAGAGCTGATCGCCCACGCGCCAGTCCCGCACGCCCTCGCCCAGCGCGGCGACTTCGCCGGAGACCTCCAGCCCGGGAATGTCGCTGGCGCCGGGCGGCGGCGGGTAGCGGCCCTGGCGTTGCAGCACGTCGGGTCGGTTGACGCCCGCGCACCATACGCGGACCAGCAGTTCGCCGGCGCCCGCGACGGGGATCTCCCGAAGCGCGGGACGCAACACTTCGGGGCCGCCGGGGGCGGTGATTTCGACGACTCGCATGCGCTCGGCCATGGCGGCTCTCCGGGTGAGCGGGTGGGGTGTGCATGCTATTCTCGTTCGTCATGACTTGCCCAGTTTCGAGTGTCGCGGCGTGACCTGGCTGGACCGGCTGGTAACCGGCGCGGCGGGCGGTGCGATGGGTGCGCTGCTGGCCCTGTTGTGGGGTGGCGACGGCGGCGATCGGCCGGCTGCGGTGGCGATGCCGGGCGCGGATCCGGCCCTGATCGCGCGGCTCGATGCGCTCGAGGTACGCCTGGACGCCGTGCTCGCGCGGAACGCGCTCGCCGAGTCGCCGCGTGACGCCGGTACCCGACCGGCTGCCCCGGTGGCGGTTGCGCGCGATCCCGATGACGCGGGTCCGCAAGGCGAGCCCAGCCTGGCCGCCGTCGCGCCCGACGAGACGGACCTCGAGACGAACGGCGAGCCGCAGGAAACGTCCAGATCGGCGCGCCCGCCGGCGGCAGAGGCCTTGCGCGAAGCCGGTGTCGCCCCGGACCTCGCCGCGCGCATCGAGCAACGGGTCGCGGAGGTGGAGATGGAGCGGCTCTACCTGCGCGATCGTGCGACCCGCGAGGGCTGGATCGGCTCGGAGGAGTTCCAGGCGGCCCTGCGCGAGCAGGAGTCGCCGTCCGAGGCGGTGCGCCGCGAGTTCGGCGACGATCTGTACGACCGCTACCTCTACGCCACCGGCAGCCGCAACCGCGTCGTGATAGCCAATACCCTGCTCGATTCCCCCGCCGCCGCCGCCGGCATCCTGCCCGGGGACCAGGTGCTCAGCTACGCCGACCAACGCGTGTTCAACATCCGCGATCTGCAGGCGGCGACCAGCGCCGGGCGGGCCGGGGACTCGGTGGTCGTCGAGTTGCTGCGTGACGGGGTGGTGGTCTACGCGACCGTCCCGCGTGGCCCGTTGGGCGTGCGCCTCGACCTCGAGCGCCATGCCCCGCCCTCGTCGGGCTGAGGCGCGTCCGGACCCTGCCTCGGCCGGCCGCGCCGGCAGAAGCAGGTCCGGCTGCCGCCGCAGGACGGCAGCGCGTCGTCGAAGTCGGGCTCGACGCGCCGTTCGTCGACCACGATCTTTCGTCCGCGTCGACGCCAAGTGCTTGATTCCGGTTCGATTCCGCCCGGGCCACGCGCGCGCCGTGCTGCTATGCTCGCGCGTTCCGCCCACACGAGAGGAATTGTCCATGCGCCGCACGATGCTTGCCTTCGCCGCCTGCTGCCTGCTGAGCGGGCCGCTGGGCGCCCAGCAACTTCCCTATGCGGAGCGCGCCGAGCAGGTGCAGCGGGTGATGGGGCTGATGCAGGATTTCTACGATCTGATCGAGCGTATCCACGAGGTGTCGGCCGACCGGGAGAAGGCGGCGATCCTGCAGCTGCACGAGATCCAGGAGTCGTTCAAGCGCCGCGGCAACCTGCAGGGCGTGATCCCGGTCTACGAGCGCGTGCTGGCCAGCACCGCCAACCCCACCCTGCGCAACGTCGTGCACCTGAAGCTCGCCGAGACCCTGGCCGCCGTCGGCCGCGCCGACGAGGCGGTGCAGGCACTCAACCGGGCGCTCGACGAGAATCTCAGCGCGCTCGAGTGACCGGCAAAAAAGAGCCCCGTGGGGACGGGGCAACGTGGAGGAAGAGTTCTGTTGTGCCGGCCGCGCAGTCCCTGCGCGCCGGTCGTGCACGGCCTCAGTAACCGGGCAGGGTCGATTCCATGCCGACGCCGGCGCTGAGCGGCGTCTCGCTGTAGTCCCAGTCGTCGAACTCCAGGTCGTCCGCCGCTCCGGCGTACTCGAGCGGGGCTTCGTCGGCGACCAGCAGACAGCTCTCGCAGAGCTTGCGCTCGTTGCGCCAGTAGCCGACTTCGAATTCCACGCCGCAGTGATCGCAAATCTCGATGTCGTAAGGTTTGTTCATGATGGCCTCCGTGGTGTGCATCCCAGCACTGTGCGTATTAGCGAATCAGGACCTGAAGGGGCTCGACGCCGCCGCCGAGGGCCAGTTGTTCGCCCGTCGGACCGGGCGCCGGGCGCCCGGCGCTCACCGGCTCGGGCGGCGCGGCGCCATCGGGCTCGAGCATCAGCGCGCCGCAGGCCAGCGCCATGTAGACCACCGTCAGCACTGCTCTGCGTACCACCATTGCCATTCCCCCGTAGCTCGTCGTGTGTTCGTCGTCCATGGGTAGCCAATGTAGTCAGCCTCGCGGCCCGGGGACGTGAAGTTTGCCGCGGGGGTGCTGTGAATTATTTACGGGCTCCGACGACCCCGCGCGGCGGCCAGCCGCCGCCCGCGGCGTACGCCCGGCCGCGCTCGGCGCGCCGGTGGTTGATCGCGGAGGTCGGATTGCGCTATATGGGGTGCATCAGGGCGAGAAAACACAAGGAATGACAATGGCCAAGATCGATGCCACCCTCGAAATGCTCGGGGCGGTGCCGCTGTTCTCGGGGCTCGAGCAGGATGAGCTCGAAGCCCTGGCGCAGGCACGGGTGGTGCGCAAGTTCCCGCGCAACGCCACCATCATCAACGACGGCGACACCACCAACGCCGTCTACATCATCAACAAGGGCAAGGTGAAGGTCTGCAAGACCAGCGAGGCCGGCAAGGAGGTGGTCATCGCCGTGCTCGACGAGGGCGAGCATTTCGGCGAGATGTCGCTGATCGACGACAAGCCGCGCTCGGCCTCCATCGTGACCAAGGATGCCTGCGAGTTCACGGTCATCAACAAGGCCGACTTCGACCGCATCCTGATCGCCAACCCGAGCCTCGCCATGACCGTCATGCGCGGGCTCTGCGAACGCCTGCGGGCGGCCGACCGCAGCATCGAGAGCCTGGCGTTGATGGACGTCTACGGGCGAATCGCGCGGGTGCTGCTGGACATGGCCGAGGAGAACGACGACGGCGAGCTCACCATCGACGAGCCGCTGACGCACAAGGACATCGCGCAGATGGTCGGTTCCTCGCGCGAGATGGTCAGCCGTATCTTCAAAGACCTCGTGAGCGGCGGCTACATCAGCGTGGAACAGAAACGCATCACCATAAAGACCGCGTTGCCGAGCGGCTGGTAGGCCGCCCGCCCGTCACCGCTGGAACAGCAGCGGCACGATCTCGGAGAAGGCGTCGACGAAGTGCACGGTGAGCCGGGCGCGCACGTGCTCGGGTAGCTCGTCGAAGTCCCCGCGGTTGGCCTTCGGCAACACCAGCTCGCGCACGCCCGCGCGCTTCGCGGCGACCACCTTCTCCTGAATGCCCCCCACCGGGAACACCTGCCCGGTCAGGGTCAGCTCGCCGGTCATGGCCAGGCGGCGCACCGGTTTGCGTCCGAGCGCGAGCGACAGCAGCGCGCTCGCCATGGTGATGCCCGCGCTCGGGCCGTCCTTGGGGGTGGCGCCGGCGGGCACGTGCAGGTGGATGAACGACTTGGCGAAGTACGCCTCGTCGGCGCCCAGCTGCGCGGCATTGCCGGCCACGTAGCTGTGGGCGATTTCCGCCGACTCGCGCATCACGTCGCCGAGCTGTCCGGTCAGCTTGAAGCCGCTGTTGCGACGGTGCACGCGGCTCGCCTCTACGTTCAGCGTGACGCCGCCGAGCGGTGTCCAGGCGAGCCCGGTGATGATGCCGACCCCGCTCAGGCGCCGTTCGCTGGTGAACGGCGGCTTGCCGAGGTAGTGCTCCACGTCCCTCGCGCGCACCCGGATCGGCGGCGGTTCGCCGTTCAGCAGCCTCACTACCG
This sequence comes from Gammaproteobacteria bacterium, assembly GCA_041623575.1. Lineage (GTDB taxonomy): Bacteria > Pseudomonadota > Gammaproteobacteria > JAHELT01 > JAHELT01 > JAHELT01. Next base: position 4,982 of record JBFJWO010000195.1, on the reverse strand, counting down.
CCTTGCGCACCACGCGCCCGAGGTGTTTCTCGAGCCGCCGCACGCCGGCCTCGCGGGCATAGCCGTCGATGATGCGCCGCAGCGCCGCCGTGTCCAGGCGCACCTGGCCGCGCTTTTTCACACCGGCGCGTTGCAGCTGGCGCGGCAGCAGGTGGTTGCGGGCGATGGCGAGCTTTTCCTCCGCCAGGTAGCCCGAGAGCTTGATCATCTCCATGCGATCGAGCAGCGGCCCCGGGATGGTGTCGAGCTGGTTGGCGGTGCAGATGAACAGCACCCGCGAGAGATCGAAACGCACGTCGAGGTAGTGGTCGAGGAACTCCGCGTTCTGTTCCGGGTCGAGCACTTCGAGCAGCGCGCTGGCCGGGTCGCCGCGAAACGAGGCGCCGATCTTGTCGATCTCGTCGAGCATGATGATCGGGTTGGCGGTGCCGCATTCCTTGATGGCCTGGACGAACTTGCCCGGCATCGCGCCGATGTAGGTGCGCCGATGGCCCTTGATCTCGGCCTCGTCGCGCATGCCGCCGAGCGAAAAGCGGTAGAAGCTGCGCCCGAGCGCGGCGGCGATGGAGCGCCCGAGCGAGGTCTTGCCGACGCCGGGCGGGCCGACCAGCAGCAGGATGGAGCCGGACACCTCGCCGCGCATGATGCCGACGCCGATGAATTCCAGGATCCGCTCCTTCACGTCCTGCAGGCCGTCGTGGTCGGCGTCGAGCACCGCGCGCGCGGCTGCCAGGTCGAGCGAATCCTCGCTGTAGTTCCCCCATGGCAGGGACGTCAGCCAGTCGAGGTAGTTGCGCGTGACCGCGTACTCCGGCGAGCCGGTCTCCAGCAGCGAGAGCTTGCGCAGCTCCTCGTCCACCCGCGTGGCGGCCGACTCGCTCAAGGTCAGCTCCGCGAGGCGCTCGCGGAAGCGGTCGATCTCGGCCGTGCGATCGTCCTTGGAGATGCCGAGCTCTTTCTGGATGGCCTTGAGCTGCTCGCGCAGGAACACCTCGCGCTGGCGCGATTGCAGCTCTTCCTCGACCTGCTTGCGGATGCGGGTCTGCGCCTTGGCGACCTCGAGCTCCTTGTTGATCAGCAGCAGGACTTTTTCCAGGCGCGGCAGCAGCGGCGTGGTCTCGAGCACGGCCTGCAGCTCCTCGCGCGTGGCCGTGGTGAGGCTGGCGGCGAAATCGGCGAGGCGCGAGGGCTCGTTCGGGTGGAAGTGCTCGAGAAAGACCTTGAGCTCCTCGCCGTACAGCGGGTTGAGCGGCAGCAGCTCCTTGATGGTGTTGATGAGCGCCACCGCGTAGGCCTTGATCTCGGGCTCGTCGGTGCTGAGGGGTTCGGGGTGGTACTCCACGCGCGCACGCAGCGGGCGCTTGCGCGAGACCCAGTTCACGATCGCGAAGCGCTGCAGCCCCTCGAGCAGGACCTGCAGCTTGCCCTCGTGCTTGTGCACCCGGTGGATGCGGCACGCGGTGCCGACGTCGTAGAACTCCTCGGTCGAGGCGGCCCGGCCGTCGGCGCTGTGCACCAGCACCACGCCGACCATGTCGCGGTAGTCCTCGTGCGCGACGCGCAGGGTCTCCTCCCAGGGGTCGGCGTCGAGGATCAGCGGCAGCGCCTGGCCAGGGAACAGCGGGCGCTGGAGTTGGGGCAGCACCGGGATGACCGCCGGCAGTACGTCAGCGGCCCGAACCAGGCGCCCGCCGGCGGGGTGCGAGTCCGTTTGCTCGTGCTCGAGATCCAAGTCGCTCTCCGCTGACGGCGCCACAGCGCGCTCCAGCAGCGCATTCTGCGGCCGACAAGCGTTTTTTCAATGCCGCCCGGCGACCCTGCGGTCGGGTGATTTCACCGAGGGCTTCACGGTCCGCGCCGCGCCCTGCTCTATAATGGCGCCCCGCTTGCGCACACAGGAACCTCGCTCAATGGCCCTGGCGACAGATACTGCACCGGCCGCGACCCACCCGGCTTTCGAGTGGGTACGCAGCGAACCCATTGCCTCACTGAACACCACGGTCGAGGAGTACCGTCACCGGCGTACCGGTGCGAGCCACTACCACCTCGCTGCCGAGCAGGACGAGAACGTCTTCCTGGTGGCACTGCGCACGGTGCCCATGGACTCCACCGGCGTGGCGCACATCCTGGAGCACACCGCGCTCTGCGGCAGCGAACGCTTTCCGGTCCGCGATCCGTTCTTCATGATGATCCGCCGCTCGCTGAACACCTTCATGAACGCGTTCACCAGCAGCGACTGGACCGCCTACCCGTTCGCCAGCCAGAACCGCAAGGACTTCTTCAACCTGCTCGACGTCTATCTCGACGCCGTGTTCTTCGCCCGGCTCGACGAGCTGGATTTCGCCCAGGAGGGACACCGCCTGGAGTTCGCCGAGCCCGCCGACCCGACCAGCGAGTTGGTGTTCAAGGGCGTGGTGTTCAACGAGATGAAAGGCGCCATGAGCTCGCCGACCAGCGTGCTGTGGCAGACGCTCAGCAAGTACGTCTTCGGCTACTCCACGTACCATTACAACAGCGGCGGCGAGCCGGAGTGCATCCCGGACCTGAGCTACCAGCAGCTCAGGGATTTCTACCGCACCCATTACCATCCCTCTAACGCCGTTTTCATGACCTACGGTGACATTGCCGCGCGCGAGCACCAGGCGCGGTTCGAAGAACGGGCGCTGGGGCGCTTCGATGCGCTCGACGTGCACATCGCCGTGAGCGACGAGAAACGCTACCTGGCGCCGGTCAGCGTGGAGGAGAGCTACGCGATCGGCGCCGACGAGGACCCGGCGGACAAGACCCACATCGTGATGGGCTGGCTGCTCGGGCGCAGCACCGATCTCGAGGCGCAACTCGCCGCCCACCTGCTGAGCGGCGTGCTGCTGGACGACAGCGCCTCGCCGTTGCGCCAGGCGCTCGAGACCACCGAGCTCGGCGCCGCCCCGTCGCCGCTGTGCGGTCTGGAGGACTCCAATCGCGAGATGAGCTTCATGTGCGGCATCGAGGGCTCGCGCCCGGAGCGCGCCGAGGCGCTGGAGCAACTGGTGCTCGACGTGCTCGAAAAGGTGGCCACCGAGGGTGTGCCCGAGGAGCGCGTGCGCGCGGTGCTCCACCAGCTCGAGCTGAGCCAGCGCGAGGTGGGCGGTGACGGATTTCCGTACGGCCTGCAGCTGCTGCTGCAGGGGTTGTCGGTCGCCACTCACCGCGGCGACCCGGTGGCGGCGCTCAATCTCGACCCCGTCATCGAGCGCCTGCGCGAGCGGGTCAGCGACCCGCAGTTCATCAAGGACCTGGTGCGCGGGCAACTGCTCGACAACCTGCACCGCGTGCGCCTCACGCTGAAGCCCGACCCGGGGCTGGGCGCCCGGCGCAACGAGGCCGAGCGGCGGCGCCTGGCCGCGATCAAGGCCGGGCTGGACGAGTCGCAGGCGCAGGCCATCGTCGAGCGCGCCCGCCGGCTCGCCGAGCGCCAGGAGCAGCAGGACGACCCCGAGGTGTTGCCCAAGGTGGGGCTGGAGGACATACCGCTCAGCCGAGCCGAGCCGCAAGGCCGCGAAGCACGCGTGGGCGGGCGCCCGGCGAGCTTCTACGACCAGGGCACCAACGGGCTGGTGTACCTGCAGCACGTGCGGGCGCTACCCGCGCTCGACGAGGGGCAGGTGGACCTGCTGCCGATGTTCTGTGCCGCGTTGACCGAGGTCGGCGTGGCCGGGGCCGACTACCTCGAGACCCAGGCGCGCCAGTCGAGCGTCAGCGGCGGGGTCAGCGCGGCCGTCTCGCTGCGCGGGGCGGTGGACGACGTGCAGAAAGTGGCCGGGAACTTCGTGCTCTCGAGCAAGGCGCTGGCCCGCAACCAGGGCCCGCTCGCCGAGTTGCTCAAGGACACGCTGGAGGCGGCGCGGTTCGACGAGCCGGCGCGCATCCGCGAGATCGTCGCCCAGGAGCGTGCCCACCGCGAGCAGAGCGTGACCGGGCAGGGGCACGTGCTGGCGATGACGGCCGCCGCCAGCGGCATGTCGCCGGGCGCGGCGTTGCATCACCGCCTCAACGGCCTCGCCGGCATCCAGCGCCTGAAGGGCCTCGACGACAGCCTCGCCGACGAGGCGGCACTCGCCGCCCTCTCCGAATCGCTGCGCTCGATCTACGAGGTGCTGCGCACCGCGCCCATGCGCCTGCTGGTGATCGGCGAGCGACCGTCGAACGAGGAGGGCGCGGCGTTGCTCGAGAGCCTCTGGCAGGGCAGCGCCGCGGCGGGCGAGGCGCAGTCGCTGGCGTTGGACCCGGTGAGCCGGCAGGTGCACCAGATGTGGACCACCAGCACGCAGGTGAACTTCTGCGCCCGGGCCTACCCGACGGTGCCGTTCGCGCACGACGACGCGGCCCCGCTCTCGGTGCTCGGCGTGATGCTGCGCAACGGCTTTCTGCACCGGGCGATCCGCGAGCAGGGCGGCGCCTACGGCGGCGGCGCGAGCCACGACGCCGACGCGGCCGCCTTCCGCCTGTTCTCCTACCGCGACCCGCGCCTGGCGGAGACGCTGGCCGATTTCGACCGCGCGCTCGAGTGGCTGCAGGGGGAGGATCACGAGTGGCGCCTGGTGGAGGAGGCGATCCTCGGGGTCATCGGCTCGCTGGACAAACCCGCCTCGCCGGCGGGCGAGGCGCGCAAGGCGTACTTCAACGCGCTCCACGGGCGCACGCCGGAACTGCGCCAGCGCTTTCGCGAGAACGTGCTGGCGGTCACCCTGGCGGACCTGCAACGGGTCGCCGGGCAGTACCTGGTGGCCGAGCGGGCCAGCACCGCGGTGATCACCAGCGCCGCGACACTGGAGCAGGTGGGCGACCTGGGCCTGGAGGTGCAGCCGCTCTGAGCGAGCCGGTCGCGCCGGCGACCGTGCTTCAGGGGTTGGAGCGCGCGCCCGGCGCGAGCGTGCCGCGCCCGGCGCCCGGGCGCGACGCGATCACCAGCGCGTTGCCGGCCAGCACCAGCAGCACGCCGG
>JBFJWO010000194.1:0-9091 GCA_041623575.1 Gammaproteobacteria bacterium | reverse complement strand
GCCGTGCACATCGAAGGGGAGGGCGAGGTGGACCAGCGCGGCTCGCGCGGCGTGCGCGGCGTGCGCCCCTATTTCAACTGGGTCAGCCTCGACATCCGTATCCGCAGCGACGAGCCGCCCGAGCGCCTGGAGAAACTCAGGCTCAACGTCGAGCACCGCTGCCCGGTGATGAACCTGTTTCGTGCCGCCGGGGTCGAGGTGCGCGCCGTATGGCGGCTGGAGAGTGAAACCGGGTGATCGACGTGCCGCTACGCCCGCGCCTGTCGCCCGGCCGCTGATGGAATGGCCGCTCACGTGGACACTGCTGCCGCCCGAGGTGTCGATCGCCGGCGCGCTGGCGCTGGGTGCGCTGAGCTTCTGCACGTCGGCGTTGTCGGCCGCGGCCGGCATCGGCGGCGGCATCGTGATGCTGGCGGTGCTGGTCTCGTTCCTGCCGCCGCTGGTGGTGCTGCCGGTGCACGCCCTCGTGCAGATCGGCTCCAATGCCGGGCGTGCCTGGTTGCTGCGCGAGTTTGCCGACCGGCGGATCGTTGCCTGGTTCTCGGCAGGGACCCTGCTGGGCGTCGCGGCGGCGAGCCGCGTGTTCGTGGCCCTGCCGGTGGCGACGCTCGAGATGATCATCGCGGCGTTCGTGCTGTACGCGGCCTGGGCGCCGCGACTGCGCCCGTCGGCCCTGGCGGTCCCGGGTTACGCGCTGGTCGGGGCCGGGACCGGCTTCGCGACGGTCTTCGTCGGTGGAACCGGCAGCCTGGTGGCGGCCTTTTTCTCCCCCGAGCGCCTCGGCCGCGAACGCCTGGTCGCCACTCACGCGAGTTGCATGAGCGTGCAGCACACCCTCAAGGTCGTGGCCTTCGGCCTGATCGGTTTTCAGTTCGCCGCCTGGTTGCCGGTCATCGCCTTCATGATCGCCGCGGGCTTTGCGGGGACCCTGGCCGGCCGGCGGCTGCTGGGGTGGCTGCCGGAGCGCCACTTCGCGTTGCTGTTCCGCGCCGTGCTCACCGTGATCGCCTTGCGCCTGCTGCTGGTCGCCGCGAGCGAACTCTAGATCCCACTACTCCAGCGAGGAACCAACCATGAGCTATGTCATTGCCGAACCCCCGCGCCCGACGCTGCCCGTGCGCGGCACCGACGCCCTGTTCCCGGTCCACCGCGTCTACTGCGTCGGGCGCAACTACGCCGCGCACGCCATCGAGATGGGCCACGACCCGGATCGGGAACCGCCGTTCTTCTTCCAGAAAAATCCCGACACGCTGGCGAGCGGTGAATTCCCCTACCCGAGCGCGACAGAGGACGTTCATCACGAGATCGAACTGGTGGTCGCGCTGGGGGCCGGGGGCAGCGACATCGAGGTCGGGCGCGCGCTGGGGTGCGTGTACGGTTACGGCGTGGGGCTGGACATGACGCGCCGCGACCTGCAGGCGCAGATGAAGAAGATGGGTCGCCCCTGGGAGATCGGCAAGGCGTTCGAGCACGCCGCGCCGTGCTCGGCGCTGGTGCCGGCGAGCGAGATCGGGCACCCCGAGTCCGGGCGGGTCACGTTGCACGTCAACGGCGAGTTGCGCCAGGACGGCGACCTCAACCAGCTGATCTGGAAAGTGCCGGAGATGATCGCCTACCTGTCGGGACTGTTCCGCCTCGCCCCCGGGGACCTGATCTTCACCGGCACGCCGGCCGGCGTCGGTCCGGTAGTGCGCGGCGATCGATTGCAGGGTGCCGTGGAAGGCGTCGGCGAGATCGACGTGCGCGTGGTCTGAACGGCCCGGCACGACCGCCCGGCGCGGCGCTCAGATTTCGTCGCGGGCCCGTGATTCGCGGTAGATGATGTAGATGCCGCTGACGAAGATGAGCGTCCCGCCGAGCCAGGTTGCGCTCTCCAGCGGGTCGGAGAAGATCACCACGCCGAGCAGCGTGGCCCACAGCAGGCGCGCGAAATCGACGCTCATCACGGCGGTGGTGTCCGCCAGGCGCAGGCCCTGGATCATGGTCAGGTGCCCGAGCGTGCCGGTCAGGCCGATCAGGCAGAGCCAGCCGAGTTGCTCCATGCTCGGCGACTGCCACACCAGCAGCGCGGGCGGGATCGACAGCACGCTCAGCATGATGCCCATCCAGGCGACGATCGAAACGGAGGAATCGGTGCGCGAGAGTTGTTTGACGATGACCACGCTGCCGCCCCACATCACCGCCGACACCAGCACGACCAGCGCGCCCGGCTGAAACGCCTCGCTGCCGGGGCGCAGGATGATCAGCACCCCGACGAAGCTCACCGCGACCGCCGACCAGCGGCGCAGGCGCATTTTCTCACCGAGGAAGACCACCGCGCCGAGCGAGGCGAACACGGCCGCCGTGAAGCTCAGCGCCGTGGCGGTGGCGATCGGCACGTAGCTCAGCGCATAGAACCAGCCCAGCATGGCGACGATGCCGGTGAACCCCCGCAGCACCTGCAGGCGCGGCTGCTCGGTCCTGAATGCGCCCAGACCGCCATGCAGCAGCAGCGGCGACAGGGCCAGGAGGCCGAACAGGTTGCGAAAGAAGGCGATCTCGAAGGGGTGCAGCCCGGCGCTCACGTGGCGGACCATCGCGTGCATGGCGGCGAGCAGGGCGGTGGACAGCAGCATCCACAGCAGCCCGCGCACCGTCGGTGTCAGACCGGGCACGGCGACGGCAGATGGCGCTTCGGACATCGGGGTCTCTTGACGGGAAACGCCGAGTTTGACACAGGCCGCGGCGCCAGCGCAAAAGCGCAGGCTCGCCGCCGCGTGCGGGTCAAGATCGCCGGGTGCGCGGCCGATACACCCTGCGACTACGCCGCGCCGACGGAGAACGCCCCGCGCATGCTGTACCCGCAGCCCGGTTCACCACTGCCCGAGCCCGAGGACCTGACGCCACAGGTCCGGCTGCTGTCGACGACGGCGGCGCTGAGCGTGAACGGCTGCCTGATCAACGTGGTGGTCGGTGGCGCGCTCAGCGCGGTGCTGTGGTTCAAGGTCGATCACTCGTCACTGATGTGGTGGCTGGGCCTGGTGCTGGGCGTCCAGGCCGGGCGTTGCGCCGCGGCGCGCTGGCTGCTCGCGCGCGACCTGGTGCGGCGCGAACCGGAACTGGCGTTTCGGGTGTTGCTCGTCGGTGCCGGGCTGACCGGACTGGCCTGGGGGCTGGCGCTGCCGCTGCTGGGCGGGCAACTGTCGAGCGGCTGGCAGTTGTTGCTGCTGACGGTGATCGGCGGTCTTGCCTCGGGGGCGCTGTCGACGCTCGGCAATTCGGTGGCGCTGTTCGCCGCGTTCCTGCACTGCGCGGTGCTGCCGAGCGCCGTGTGGATGACGGTGCTGGGCGGCGAGATCGGCCGGGTGGTCGGGCCGCTCGCGCTCGTGTACGCCCTCAACCTGACCTTCCTGGGGCGGGGCGCCGCCCGGCGCGCGCGCCGGCTCGCCGAACTGGCATACGAGAACGCCCGCCTGGCGAGAGACCTCGCGAGCGAGAAAACCGCGCTCGACGAGGCCAACCAGGACCTGCGCCGCGCGCTCGATCGACAGGTCGCGGTCGAAAAGGAACTGCGCCGGCACCGGGATTCGCTGGCGGACCTGGTGGCCGAGCGCACCGGCGACCTGGTGGCCGCCAAGGAACGGGCCGAGGCGGCCAACCGGGCCAAGTCGAGTTTTCTCGCCAACATCTCGCACGAGTTGCGAACGCCGATGCACGCGGTGCTCAGTTTTGCCGCGATCGGCCTGTCCCGCAACGACCCCGCGACCGCGCCGGGGCGGTATTTTCAGCGTATCCACCGCAGCGGTCAGCGGCTGCTCGCCCTGCTCGACGACCTGCTGGACCTGTCTCGCCTCGAGGCCGGTCGTGAGGCGCTGGACTCGACCGACGTTTCGCTGCGAGACATCGTCGAGCACAGCCTCGCCGAGGTGGAAAGCCTGCTGGCCGAGAAGGACCTGCGCATCGTGCGTAACGACGCGGACGCCGATCTGGTCGTGCACGGCGAGGCGACACGCCTAGTGCAGGTGTTGACCAACCTGCTCGGCAACGCCATCAAGTTCTCGCCCGCCGGCGCCGAGATCCGGGTCCGGCTCGAAGCCGCCGATCACCGCGGCGCCGCCGGCGCGCGCATTACCGTGCAGGACCAGGGCGTGGGCATCCCCGACGACGAACTCGAAGCGGTCTTCGACAAGTTCGTGCAGAGCAGCAAGACCCGCACCGGGGCCGGCGGCACCGGACTCGGACTGCCCATCTGCCGTGAACTCGTGGGCCGTCACGGCGGGCATGTCTGGGCGGAGCCGGCCGTCGAGGGCGCCTGCCTGCGCGTGTGGTTGCCAATTGCGGCACAGGTAGCCGACACTGCCGCCTAGTCGAGTGCCAGCGGGCGCTCGCGGAGGGAGGCAGGAAATGTTCACAGGTCTGTTCAAAGTGTCGCTGGCGATGCTGGCGGGCGGAATCTGCGCAGGCGCCGCGCTGGCGCAGGTCCCGCCCTCGGCGCTCGAGATCGAGCGCTACAAGGGGCTGTTCGCAGCCGCCCACGCCGGCGATCTCACGGCGGTGCGGCAACTGGCCGGACCGGAAACGGTCGCCCGGCGCGACGGGCACGGGCGAACACCGCTGCACGTCGCCGCCTACGCCGGGCGCCGCGAGGTGATGAAAGCCCTGGTGGCGGCTGGCGCCGATCCCAACGCCCTCGATCGCCAGCGTTACGACGTCGTGACCATCGCGGCGGTCGCCGACGACCGCGCGACGCTCGAAGTCGCGCTCGAGACGGGCACCCGGCCGGGCAACGTCACCAGCCCCTACGACGGCACCGCGCTGATCGCCGCCGCCCACCTCGGGCACGTCGGCCCGGTGCGCGCACTGATCGCGGCCGGCGCGCCGCTCGACCACGTCAACAACCTCGGCTGGACGGCGCTGATCGAAGCGATCGTGCTGGGCGACGGTGGAGCACGGCACACGGAGATCGTGCGCCTGCTGCTCGAGGCGGGCGCCGACCCGGATCTCGCGGACGCCAGCGGTACGACGCCCGTCGAACTCGCCCGCGGCCGCGGCTACACCGCCATCGCCGGGCTCATCGAGACGCGGCTGCGAAACGCCACCGGCGGATGACCGGCGGGTGTCCACCGCGCGTCGACCGCGGGGGGTGAGGAATTGCCGGACGCCTCGCCCGTACCGAGCAGGGGCGGGCACGGGATGCTCGAGAGGTCCGACCACCCGCGGCGGCGCCGGCTCGGACGCCTCCGGACAGCGTGGTCGCCTGCTCACGCGTCAGGGACGGCGCCGGCCTCGAGGTTGCCGGCGAGAACGAACACCGTCGGCGTCACTGCGAAGCGTGCGGGATAGTCGTCGTTGACGCGTCGCTCCAGTTCGCCGGCGAGCGCTTTTCGTGTGAGGAAAACGGCGCACCCGCCGAAGCCCGCGCCGGTCATGCGCCCACCGAGAACGCCCTCGGTAGCCAGCGCGATATCCACGAGCCCGTCGAGTTCCTCGCAGCTGACCTCGTAGAGGTCTCGCAGGCTGGCATGTGACTCGGTCATGCTGCGCCCGAAAGCCTCGAACCGCCGGGCCGACAGCAACTCGCTAGCGGCCCTCACGCGGGCGTTCTCCTCGACCACGTGGCGCGCGCGGTTTCGCACGCGCACGGGCAGTCCTTCGCCGTGTTGGTCGAGCAACTGCGGCGTAACGTCACGCAGTGCGCTCAGCGCCGGGTCGAAACGGCGAAAGTGCGCAACCGCTTCGTCGCATTCGGCGCGGCGCCGGTTGTAAGCCGAACTGGCGAGCGATCGCTCGACGCCGCTGTTCACGATCACGACGCTCACCTCGTCCAGCGGCAACGGGATGTCGACGTGGGCCAGGCTGCGGCAGTCGAGGAACAGCGCGCACCCGGAGCGCCCGAGCCGGGAAGCGAACTGGTCCATGATGCCGCAACGCACGCCGGCATAGCGGTGTTCCACGTCCTGGCACAACCGGATCGCGCTCACCGGGTCGAGCGGGGCGTCGAGCAACGGTTGCAGGGCGAGTGTGGTGGCGACTTCCAGCGCCGCCGATGAACTCAGCCCGCCGCCGAGCGGGACGTCGCCGTAGACCACGCCATCGAAACCGCGGTTCAGCCCGTGGCGCCGGCGCAGTTCCTCGACGACTCCCGTGACATAGCTGCTCCAGCCACCGCGCACGACCGCGGGGTGCGCACCGAGTGGGTACTCGATGCTCTCGTCGAAGTTGACCGAGTGCAGTCGCACACGATCGTCGGCGTTCGCACACACCGCCCACCACACCGCCCGGTCGATGGTCATCGGCAGCACGAAGCCGTCGTTGTAGTCGGTGTGGTCGCCGAGCAGGTTGACGCGGCCCGGCGCGCGCACGACGCAGGCGTCGCGCCCGGCGCCGAACCGATCCGCGAAGCGGCCACGCAGTGCCTCGACGAGGCGCCGCGGTTCGTGGGAACCGGCTGAGAAGGCTTCGTGAATGTTCAGGACTGCGCTCGGTAGTGGACCTCGGTCAGTGCGCGCAGACGTTCCGCGCTCGACTCGGCGCTGAGGTCGCGTTGCGGCTCGGCCAGCATTTCGTAGCCGACCATGAACTTCTTCACGCTCGCCGAGCGCAGCAGCGGCGGGTAGAAGTGTACGTGCAGATCGATATCGTCGTGCGTCCGCCCGTCGGTGGGGGCCTGGTGAATGCCCGCCGAGTAGGGAAATGCGGTCAGGAACAGGTTGTCGTAGCGGGTGGTCAGGCGCTTGAGGATATCGGCCAGCGCATCGCGCTCGGTGCTATCCAGTTCGCCGAGGCTCGCGACGCGACGCCGGCACAGCACCAGCGTTTCGAACGGCCACACCGCCCAGAAAGGGACCAGCGCCACGAAGTCGGCGTTCTCGCAAACGATCCGCTCGCCGAGTTCCAGTTCGATGCCGAGGTAGTCGCCCAACAAGGTGCCGCCCTTGTCGGCGTGATAGGCGCGCTGCCTGGCGAGTTCTCGCGCAGATTCCTCCGCGAGCGACTGCTGCGCCCAGATCTGCCCGTGCGGATGCGGGTTGCTGCAACCCATGACGGCTCCCTTGTTCTCGAAGATCTGCACGTGGTTGACGAAGTCCAGCGCGCCGAGCTCCTCGTATTGCCCGACCCACAGGTCCACCACCCGGCGAATGGCCGGCGCGTCCATCTCGGCCAGGGTGAGATCGTGGCGCGGCGAAAAACAGATCACGCGGCACAGGCCGCGCTCGGCTTCGGCGCGCAGCAGTTCGTAGTCGCGCGTGGCGCCGGGCGTGGTGTCGGGCAGCAAGGCGCTGAAATCGTTGTCGAACACGAACGTATCGGCATAGTCGGGGTTGCAGGTACCGTCGGCGCGGGCATTGCCCGGGCACAGGTAACACCCGGGTTCGTAGGTCGGGCGGGTCTCGGCGGACGCCGCCTCGGTCTGTCCCTGCCAGGGGCGCCGGGTGCGATGCGGCGAGACCAGCACCCAGTCACCGCGCAGCGGGTTGTAGCGGCGGTGCGGCTGCTCGAACAGCGCGAATCGGTTTGTCGCGGCGTTCACGGGGTCGGTCGATCCTGGTTGCCGGCTGACGGCGGGCGACAGCCCGCGCGCCCGACGATGTTGTCGCTCCCCGCGTGAGGCGCTCGTCGCCCGGCCAGGCAGTGCTCGCCCATGCGACTAGTTCGTCGCCGCGCGGCCGGGGTCGGCGAAGGCCTTGCGGTCGAGGCGCTCTAGCGCGAGTTCGTCGGCGCCGAAGAGGTAGGTCGTGGCGGCGTCGATGCCGAGCGCCACCTGGTCGTTGACGCGAACCCGGCTGTTGCCGCCGAGCTGGGCAGTCACCATCTCGCCGGACTCCACCTTGACGTAGGCGTAGGTCTCGCCGCCGAGTCGTTCGACGACCTGCACCACCCCGGCGAGCTTGGCGTCCCCGCCCTCCTCGACGATGTGCTCGGGGCGCACGCCGAAAGTGATCCGGTCCGCCGGCTTGACCTGCCCGCGTTTACACGGGACCTCGATCGACCCGCCACCGGGCAGTGCTACTTCGACTCCAGACTCGTTGACGCCGCGCACGGTGGTTTCGATGAAGTTCATTTTCGGCGAGCCGATGAAACCTGCGACGAACACGTTACGTGGGTGGTGATAGAGCTCCAGCGGCGAGCCGACCTGCTCGACCAGCCCGGCGCGCAACACCACGATCTTGTCGGCCATGGTCATGGCCTCGACCTGGTCGTGGGTCACGTAGATCATGGTGGCCCCGAGCTCGCTGTGCAGGCGGGCGATCTCGATGCGCATCTGCACCCGGAGCGCGGCGTCGAGGTTCGACAGCGGCTCGTCGAACAGGAACACGCGCGGGCTGCGCACGATCGAGCGACCGATCGCCACGCGCTGGCGCTGACCGCCGGACAGCTCCTTCGGCTTGCGCGCCAGCAACTGATCGAGCTGCAGGATTTTGGCTGCCTCGCCGACCTTCTCGTCGATCTCCGCCTGCGGGCGTTTCGCGAGCTTCAGCCCGAAGGCCATGTTCTCCTCGACCGTCATGTGCGGAAACAGCGCATAGGACTGGAACACCATGGAGATTCCGCGGCGCGAGGGCGGCAGGTCGTTGACGCGGTCTCCGCCGATGTAGAGCTCCCCCGAGGTGATGTCCTCGAGTCCCGCCACCAGACGCAGCAAGGTGGACTTGCCACACCCCGAAGGACCGACGAAAACCACGAACTCGCCGTGCTCGAGGTCGAGGTCGACCCCCTTGATGACGTCCACCGGTCCGAAAGACTTGCGGACCTGACGCATTTTCACTTCAGCCATTGCTCCGCTCCCCTGCGTGTTCGGTTGTCAAAGGCGCTGCAGGTGCATGAGCAGCGCGGTCTCGGGCGGCAGGATCGGGATCTGCAGCCCCACGTTGTGCAGCAATGCCGCCGGGACGTCCAACGCGCCCTCGGCAAGCGCGCGCAAGCCCTTGGTCTCGAACTCGACGAAGGGCGGCGGTACGCCGGCCAGTGCCAGCCGGTAGGTCGCCGCCTGGTCGAGGCCCGGCAGGCGCACGGGCTGCGAAACGCGCAGCCGCGACGGTGCCAGTTGCACGATCGCGAACAACGCCTCGCTCTTGTCGGGTGCCACGACCCCGTGACCGCCGCGGCCGGC
>JBFJWO010000193.1:0-9172 GCA_041623575.1 Gammaproteobacteria bacterium | reverse complement strand
GTGGGCGACGTGACTGTAGGCATAGAGCGCGATGTCGGCGATGGTGAAGTCGCCGGTGGCGAAGAACGGGTGGGTGGCCAGATGCTGCTCCATCACGGCGAAAGCCGCGTGACCGCGCTTGCGGCAATCGTTCAGCCGCTCGCGCTGGGCGTCGGGCAGCCCGAGGTAGAGCTGGATGAAGCGGGCGACGGCGACGGCGGGTTCGTGGGTGTACTGCTCGAAGAACATCCATTGCAGGCAGCGGGCGCGTGCGGCGCGCTCGGCGGGCACCAGCGACGTGCCTTCCGCCAGGTACCAGAGAATCGCTCCCGACTCGGGCAGGTAGTCCCCGCCCGGCAGTCCGAGCACCGGGATCTTGCCGTTGGGATTGATGGCGAGGAACGCCGGCGTGCGCGACTCCCCGCGCAGGATGTCCACGTCGCGCCACTCGTAGTCGAGGCCGAGGTGCGCCATCGCGAGGTACACCTTGTAGCAGTTTCCGGACAGCCGGTCGCCGTAGACCGTGTACATGTCTTGCTCCGTCGAGGCGGCGACAGGGTAGCACTCACCGGGACTTCAGGGTTTCCAGAACGGCTTGAGGTATTCCTGGCGCGCGTCGATGACGCGCAGCCCGATGTCCTGCAGCAACCGCTCGTCGAGTTGCGCGAGTTGGCGGCGCGTGCGTGCCCGTTGCTGCCAGCAGCGCAGCTCGCGCAGCACGCGCTTGCCCAGAGGTTCGCCCGTCAGGCGTGATTCGTGGCACTCCAGGGGTGCATGAATGGCGCTCGCGTTCATAATTTCACCTAATTGATCGGGTGGGCCTGGGTCGCTAAAATTACGAGCCTTCGTCCCGGTCCGCAAACGACTAGTTTTCATTACCCCATTAGATTAGCTAATTGACCAAGCGACTCCCTGCCTTGACGTCCCTGCGCGCTTTCGAAGCCGCCGCCCGGCACCTGAGCTTCACCCGCGCAGCCGCCGAACTGTCGGTCACCCAGGCCGCGGTCAGTCACCAGATCAAGGCGCTGGAGGAGCACCTCGGGGTCCGCCTGTTCCAGCGCAGCAGCCGCGGGCTGCTGCTCACCGACCAGGGTCAGCGCTATTTTCCCGACGTGCAGCGCGCCTTCGAACTGCTGCGCGACGCCACCGCGCGGGTGGCCGACGACAGCACGGGATTGTTCACGATCTCCACCCTGGCTTCGTTCGCCGCGCGCTGGCTGGTGCCGCGCCTCGGTCGGTTCACGGCGCTGCACCCGGAGATCGACCTGCGGCTCATGACCGGCCAGCGGCTGGTGGACTTCGCGCGTGACCAGGTGGATGCGGCCATCCGCTACGGCAGCGGCGACTACGCGGGACTGCATGCCACGCGGCTGATGACCGAGGAGGTCTTCCCGGTCTGCAGCCCGGCCCTGCTCGAACGCGCCCCGCTGGCGAGCCCGCACGACCTTCGCCACCATGCGCTGCTGCACGATCACGGCGTGGACGAGTGGGAAGCGTGGCTGGCCGCGGCCGGCGTGCACGGGATCGAGGCCGGCCACGGGCACTGGTACCGCGATTCGAGCCTGCTGCTGCAGGCCGCGGTTGCCGGGCAGGGCGTGGCGCTCGGGCGTTCGGTGCTGGCGGACGACGACCTCGCCGCCGGGCGGCTGGTGCGGCCCTTCTCGCTGTCGATGCCGAGCGAGTATGCTTACGTCTTCGTCTGCCCGGACTACAGCGCGGAGCAGCCGCGCATCCGGGCCTTCAGGGACTGGCTGCTGGCCGAAGCCGGCGCGCCGGTGCCCGGCTGACGGCGCGGTATCGACCCGGCGAGGAGGATCACTTATGGCTGCCCGACGATTGCTCGCGACGATGCTGGCAACGGCGCTGACCGGCGCCACCGGCGCTGCCGACGTGCTGCATTTCGAACTCCTCGCCGCGAGTGAGACTGTGTACGCCGAGCCGCACGACATCGTGCTCTCGGGCGACGGGCGGCGGCTGTACGTCGCCGACAACGGCAACGACCGCGTCGCGGTACTCGATGCCCGGTCGCTGACCTTGCTGGGCACCATCGGCGAACGCGAGCTGAATGCGCCGCACGACGTGGTCTTCGACGCGGCCGGCCGCCTGCTGGTGGCCGACACCGGCAATCACCGCATCGCCATCTACAAGCCGGAAGGCTCGAGCTGGCGCCTCGACGGACAACTGCGCGAGCGCCTGCGAAGTCCCGAAGGGGTGGCGGTGCACGCCGACGGGCGCGTCTTCGCGACCGGCGCGGGCTCGAACAACCT
Organism: Gammaproteobacteria bacterium; assembly: GCA_041623575.1. GTDB lineage: Bacteria > Pseudomonadota > Gammaproteobacteria > JAHELT01 > JAHELT01 > JAHELT01. The sequence continues at coordinate 6,926 of JBFJWO010000193.1, read as the reverse complement.
GGTGGTGTTCCGCGACGCTCGCGTGCAGGGCGAGGTCGGCGGGTTCTCCTCGCCGCACGACGTGGAGTTCGACGCGGCCGGCGCCGCCTGGGTCGCCGACGCCGGCAACGACCGGCTGGTGCAGCTCGACGAGGAGTTGCGCTTCGCCCGCGTGCTCTCGGGCGCTCCCTACGGCTTCAACGGGCCGCGTTATCTGGACTTCGACCAGGCCGGGCGGATGCTGGTGGCCGACAAGTACGCCAACAGCATCAAGATCATCGCCCCGGACGGGCAGCTGTTGCAGGTGCTGGGCGGCCCGCGCTCGGGCCTCGGGGCCGGCGTGTTCGACCGCCCGGAGGGGGTGGAGGTGCGCGGCGCCGACGTCTGGTTCGCCGACACCTACAACGACCGCATCGTGCGTTACCGCATGCGCCCGGGGAGCTGACGTCGCACGGCGCCCGGGCGGTGGGCATAATGCGCGCCAACGCCGCCAACCCGACAGGACCGAGCGATGAACACCATTGACCTGCGCAGCGACACGGTGACGCTGCCCGACGCCGCCATGCGCAAGGCCATGGCGCAGGCGGAACTCGGCGACGACGTCTACGGCGAGGACCCGACGGTGAACCGCCTGCAGGAACTCGGCGCCGAGATGCTCGGCACGCAGGCGGCGCTGTTCGCCCCGAGCGGGACCCAGACCAACCTGATCGCGCTGATGACCCACTGCCAGCGCGGCGACGAGTACCTGGTGGGACAGCAGGCGCACACCTACAAGTACGAAGGCGGCGGGGCCGCCGTGCTGGGTTCCATTCAGCCCCAGCCGCTGGAGTTCGAAGCCGACGGCACGCTCGACCTGGCGAAAGCCGCCGCGGCGATCAAGGAGGACGACCCGCATTTCGCCCGTACCCGGTTGCTGTGCCTGGAGAACACCCAGGCCGGCAGGGCGCTGCCCATGGGTTACCTGGCCGAGGCGCGCGCCTTCGCCGACCGCCACGGGCTCGCGCTGCACCTCGACGGCGCGCGGCTTTTCAATGCGGCCGTCAAACACGGCGTGCCGGCGAGCCGCATCGCCGGTCACTTCGATTCGGTCTCGGTGTGCCTGTCGAAAGGTCTCGGCAGCCCGGTCGGCTCGCTGTTGTGCGCAAGCCGCGAATTCGTCGCGCGAGCGCTGCGGATTCGCAAGATCCTCGGCGGCGGCATGCGCCAGGCGGGCGTCGTCGCCGCCGCCGGTATCCACGCCTTGCAGCACAACGTCGAGCGCCTTGCCGAAGACCACGAAAACGCCAGGCGACTGGCGGACGGCCTGCGTGCGCTCGACGGGCTGCGCGTCGACTTCGGTCCGGCGCAGACCAACATGGTGTTCGTCGAACCCCCGCGCGGGCGCAGTGCGCAGTTCTGCGAGTCGCTGGCCGCGGACGGCGTGCGGGTGACGCCGGGCGCACGCCTGCGGCTCGTTACCCACCTCGGAGTCAGCGCTGCCGACGTGGAACGCGTGGTCCGCAGCGCCGCGCGCGCCCTGGCCGCCTGAGACATCGATTGGCGCGCCGCGCCACCGCGCGGCCTTGCCGAGGAGCAGGCATGCGACACCTCCCCGCCGCGCAAACGAGCGCCCGACGAACTGTGCCAGGCGCCGCGCGCGTTGCGCTTCGACGCGCCGGGATCGCGCTGTCGTTCCCCGAGCGGCTGGCGCGGGAGAACGGCTGGTCGCCGGACGAGGGGCGGCGCGTGTGTGAGGAATACAAGCGGTTCGTGCGCTGGTTCAGCGGCGGTTCCGGCAAAGGCGGCGGCTGCGCCGGCGGCTCGGGCTGCAGTGGCTGCGGCGGGGGTTGCGGCCGTTGAAGGTGGCCATGAACGCGGCCAAGCAGGCCGCGGTGGCGGCGATCGACGCGCGTGCCGCCGCGCTGTCGCGGTGGAACCGCTTGATCTGGGAATTCGGCGAGACCGCCTGGCGTGAGTACCGCTCGGCCGACTGGTACGTCGAGCGCCTGCGCGCCGAGGGTTTCGAGGTCGAGGCGGGCAGCGCCGGCATGCCGACCGCGTTCGCCGCGGAGTGGAGCAACGGGCCCGGCCCGGTGCTGATGACCTACGCCGAGTACGACGGCCTGCCGGGCAACTGCCAGCAGGCGGTGGCGTACCGTGCGCCCCGGCCCGGGCTGAGCCCGCACGCCGGCGGCCACACGGACCCGCACTCGGCGCTCGGCATCGCCGCGCTCGGCGGTCTGCTCGGGGCGCGCGATGCGATGCAGGCGCAAGGCTTGACCGGTACCCTCAGGTTCTTCGGCGAGTGCGCCGAGAAAGTGCGTGGCTCCAAACCCATCCACGCCGCCGCGGGCTACTACGACGGCATCGACGCCGGGGTGAGTTTCCATCCCTGCTACATGCTGCCGCTGTCCAACACCACGCGCTGGGACACCCATTGCGGGGTCGGCTTCGCGCCGGTGTACACCTTTCATTGCGACGAACCGCACACCTGGCTCGGGGCCGCCGGCGACACGCCCATCCCGGTGGCGCACTCGAGCGCCCGGGCGCCCGGCGCCAACGACGCCGTGGTGGCGATGTACACCCTGAGCAAGCTGACCCGCGAGTCGATGCTGCCGCACACCGGGGGCTGGGCGCTGAACGAGGCGATCCTGGCCTGCGGGCAGGCGACCGGCGACAACCTGCCCGCGCAGATGGCGCAGATCCTGTACCAGTTCCGCGGCCCGACGGTGGCCATGGCCGAGCAGGCGATGCAGGTGCTCGACAGCAACGCGCAGGCCGCCGCGAGCGCCACGCACTGCCGCGTGACCCGGGAATGGGTCTCCAAGTCCCGCCCGGGCCTCGCCAACCACGCGATGGCCGAGGTGACGTTCGCCAACCTGGCGCTGGTCGGGGCGCCGCAGTTCGGCGAGGAGGCGGTGGCGTTTGCGCGCGAACTGCAGTCGAACCTCGGCCTCGAGGCGCACGCCGAACCCTTCCTGCCGGCCTGCTCGACGCTCATCGAACCGCGGGCCGCCGAGCGCCTGCTGCGTCGCGACCTGCCGCAATGGCAGACGCATTCGACCTCCGACGACTACACCGAGATGTGCTGGCATGCGCCGATGGCGCGGCTCTACGTCGGGCGCCCCATGTTGCGGGCACCGGCCGGGTTCCGCTACCCGGACTGGGCGATGAACGCCCTCGGCGGCCATGGCGCCTGTATCGATCCGATGATCCTCAGCGCCGCGCGTGCGATTGCCTGCACCTTCGTCGATCTGCTCCGGGACCCGGCGATCCTGGCCCGTGCCAGGGCCGAGTTCGAGGCGCGTACCGGCGGGGGCGTGGGCGGCGAACGCTGGCTCGCGCCGTTGTGCGACTACCCGCCGCCGATCGACCTGCCGTGGCCGGAATACGTCACCACCGCACGCGGCACGGGTTGGTGGATTCCCGAACGTCGCACGGCGGCCACGCCCTGACCCCGGTCAGATCCAGGCGTCGCCCGGCGCGGTCAGGTCGCCGCCGGCGTCGCCGGTGTTGACCACCCCCCTCGGTTCGATCAGCAGCACGCTGCATTCGCGCGCTGCGCGCGGGCGGTGTTCGATTCCGCGCGGCACCACGTACAGCTCGCCGGGTGCGAGGCGGACCTCGCCGTCGCGCAATTCAATCACCAGCTTGCCGTCCAGGACCAGGAAGGCCTCGTCCGTTTCCGCGTGGCTGTGCCAGACGAAATCGCCCAGCAGCTTGACCAGCTTGAACTGGTAGTCGTTCATCTCCGCGATCACCCGCGGGCGCCAGGTGTCGGCGAACAGCGCGAGCTTGGCGGTGAGATTGATGGCGTCGTGGGACATGCTCGGAGCCGCTGGTGGTCCTGGCGCAACGCCCATACTGGACGGCGGCGACTGGCAGGGCAAGCACCGGCGCGAGCGTGCAGCCATCCGCGGCGGCGCGCCTCAGGTGCCCTTGACCGCCGCCGGCGCCGGGCGATTGACCACCGCGACGCCCGCCGCGGCCAGGGCCATCCCGCCGATCGCCACCGCGCCCAGTTGCTCGTCGAAAAGCAGGTAGCCCTGGATCGCGACCACCGGCGGCACCAGGTAGAACAGGCTCGCCACCCGCGCCGCGGCCCCGCGGCGGATCAGCATCCACAGCAGGGTGACGGCGCCCACCGACAGCACCAGTATCAGCCAGGTCAGTGCGAACACGAACTCCCCGCTCCACACGATCGCGTTTTCCTCCAGCAGCCAGGCGGGCACGCCCACCAGCACACCGGCCGCCACGTACTGGATGCACGAACCGCTGCGCAGGTCCATGGTGGTGCAGAACCGCTTCTGGTAGAGGGTGCCGAACGTGATGCCGAGCAGCGCGGCGGTGCTCAGCACGAAGCCCGTGACGCTGGTGCCGGCCGCCTCGATGTTGCCCGAGACCACCAGCGCGACGCCGGTGAAACCGAGCGTGAGCCCTACCCACTGCACCCCGCGCACGCGCTCGCCGAGCAGCGGGCCGGCGAGCGCGGCGGTCAGCAACGGCTGGGTCCCGACGATCACCGCCGCGACGCCGGCGCTGATACCGTGGTGAATGGCGGCGAACACACCGCCGAGGTAGATGCCGTGAATCAGCAGTCCGGAGACCGCGATGTGGCCGTAGTCGGCGGCGCGCGCCGGCAGCGGAGCTCGCATCAGCGCGGCGAGCACAGCCAGCAATGCGGCAACGATGGCGAACCGCAGGGCCAGGAAGGTGAACGGCTCGGCGTAGGGCAGGCCGAGCTTGGCGCCGGTGAAGCCGGTGCTCCACAACAGCACGAACAGCACGGGCGCCGCCCCGGCCAGCGTGCGCCGATCGAGGAGTGGGGCCACGTGACTTGGCAACTTCGCGAAAGCGGCAGAGACTAACGGAAAGCTTCCGGACAAAGCAAAGCCAATGTCGCCGATTCGTCTGTTGCCGCTACTGTTGAGCCTGTGGGTGCCGGCCGCACCGGGCGCCCCTGCCTCCGACCTGTGGCCGGTGTGGCAGGCGCACGACCCGGGCTCGACGGTTCGCGTCGAGCACGCGCCGTGGGGTCGGTTCCTGGCCCGTTACGTGGTGCGCGACGGCGATCTGAACCGCGTGCGTTACGCGGACGTCAGCGCGGGCGACCGCGCCGCGCTCGATGCCTACCTCGAGACGCTGGCCGCCGTCGCCGTGAGCTCCCTGGCTCGCCCCGAGCAGTTCGCCTACTGGGTCAATCTCTACAACGCGCTCACCGTGCGCGAGGTGCTGGCCCACTTCCCGGTGGACTCGATCCGCGAGATCCGCTCGGGGCTGTTCTTCGCCGGGCCGTGGCGCAGGAAACTGATCGTGGTCGAGGGCCGCGAACTCAGCCTCGACGACATCGAGCACCGCATCCTGCGCCCGATCTGGGGCGATCCGCGCATTCACTACGCCGTCAACTGTGCCGCCTTCGGTTGCCCGAACCTGCAGCGCGAGCCGTTCACCCGCGACAACGCCGAACGGCTGCTCGAGCAGGCGGCGGGCGAGTACGTGAACAGCGAACGAGGCGTGCGTTTGCGCGACGGGCGGCTGCTGGTGTCGAGCATCTACGACTGGTACGCCGCGGATTTCGGCGGCAGCGAAACGGCGGTGCTGGCGCACCTGCGGGCATACGCCGCGACGCCCTTGCGCGAGCGCCTGGCCGCGCGGCGCTCTATCGACGGTTACGCCTACGACTGGGGGCTGAACGGCGCGCTCGACTAGAGAGGACGTGTTCTGCCGAATCGCGTTTCCACGGCTGCTGCCGGCGCCGGGCGTCGGCGTATCGACCGGCGCCGGCGATGCGGTACCATCGCTGGTTTTCCCGGACGCTCGAAGCATGCAGCCCGCCGCACCCGCCCTCGCTTTCCCGCTCCGCCCGCTGCTGGGCGTGGTGCTGGTGGTCGCCGGTTTCCAGGTGCTGTCGGTGATGGACGGCGTCGCGAAGTACCTGTCCCAGGACTACGGTGTGGCACAGATCGCCTGGGGACGGTTCTTTTTCCACGTCTGCGCCATCGCACCGGTGGTGTTGTGGCGATACGGGTACCGCGCGCTGTGGCCGCGGCAGCCGCGACTGCAGCTCGCGCGCAGCTGCCTGCAGCTGGCGGCCACGGTGTTTTTCTTCGGCGCCATTGGGTTCATCCCGATCGTGGACGCGGTGGCGATGGTGTTCATCTCGCCGCTGGTCGTGACCCTGCTCTCGCCGTGGGTCCTGGGCGAGACGGTCGGCCCGCGGCGCATCGCGGCGGTGCTGGTGGGGCTGGGCGGCGTGCTGCTGGTCCTGCGCCCCGGCGGCGAGGTGTTCCACTGGGCGTCGCTGCTGGCGCTGGGGGCGGGCATCTCGTTCGGCGGTTTCCTGCTGCTCACGCGCAAGATCTCGGGTAACGCCCCGGTCGCCGTGACCCTGACCTTCACCGGCCTGGTCGGGGCGATCGCGACCAGCGTGGCGCTGCCGTTCGTCTGGCAGCCGATGAGCCTGGCGGCGTTCGCGCTGCTGGTTTCGCTCGGGGTGCTCGCGGCCGTCGGACACCTTGCGATCATCCGCGCCTACGAATGCGCCCCGGCCGCGCTGCTCGCGCCTTACGGCTACAGCGAAATCGTCATGGCGACCCTGATCGGCTACCTCGCGTTCGGCGACTTTCCCGATGCGCTCGCCTGGGCCGGGATCGCCGTCATCGTCGGCAGCGGCATCTATATCTGGTTTCGCGAGCAACGCCGGGCGGGGCCGTGGGCCGAAGCCTAGCCGCGGGCTGCTGCAGCGTTGCGCTGGCGGCGTGGACTCTCGGCGCGGCGGCGAGCGGGGACCTGCGGGTGGCGACCTGGGGCGGCGCTTACCTGCAGGTGCAGCGCGCGGTGCTGTTCGAGCCGTTCGCGAAACGTTTCACCGTCGACGTCGTCAGCGAGACCCACCAGGGTAGCCTGGCGCCGCTGCGTGAGGCGCCGCGTGGCGAGCCGCCCTGGGACGTCGTCGCCGTGGACGAACT